>JBHALC010000042.1:0-2944 GCA_041827565.1 Erysipelotrichaceae bacterium | reverse complement strand
AAAATTTATGAAGCTAATCCGTACAGGAATTTATACTAGTTTTACATCAAATGAAATTAAATCCTTAGTGAAACGCCAAATTGAAGAAAATATTGAATGGGAAGTAGAATCTTATAGTTTAACGGGGAAAGATACTTTAGTTTACAGTGAGAATCATCCTGAAAATGTAGAAAAAGCATTAGATATTCATCCAGATTCAATAAAAGAAGCGGTTAGTAAAATTAAAGAGTTATTAGAAGAGAATAGGTAAGAAAAAATGTTAAGATTTGATAGTTTAGATTCGCGATTTCAAAATGATGAAGTAAAAAAATATTATGAAATATTAAAGAAAAAAAGAATATCATTATTCGTTAAACGTATTTTTGATATTATTGTTTCTCTAATACTTTTAGTTTTACTTTCACCAATTATTGTCTTTGTGGCAATATGCATTAAACTAGACAGTCCAGGAGGGGTGTTTTATCGTCAAAAACGTATTACAACTTATGGGAAAGAGTTTCGTATTTTTAAATTTAGAACAATGGTTCAAAATGCGGATCAACTTGGAAGTGCAGTAACATTACAAGATGATCCTCGAATTAGTAGAGTTGGGAAAAAAATAAGAAAATTACGAATAGATGAAATTCCGCAATTATTAAATGTTTTAATAGGAGATATGAGTTTTGTGGGGACAAGACCTGAAGTTGAAAAATATGTTAGTCGTTATTCTAATGAAATGTTTGCAACACTATTAATGCCTGCAGGAATTACATCTACTTCTAGTATTAAGTATAAAGATGAAGATGAGGTTATTTCTAAGTATGTGGCTTTAGGTGAAAGTGTGGATGAAATTTATGTAAACCGTATTTTACCTGAAAAAATGAAGTATAATTTAGAATATATTGAGAATTTTAGTTTTATAAGTGACATTAAAATTATGATAAATACAGCAATACAAGTATTAAAATAGGAGGATTTATGAAAAAATATAATATACCATTTTCGCCACCAGATATTAGTGAAAAAGAAATTCAAGCAGTAAGTGAAGTTTTAAGAACAGGATGGATTACAACTGGACCTAAAACAAAACAATTAGAAAAAGAATTATCAGAGTATACGAATACACCAAAAACAGTATGCTTAAATTCAGCAACAGCAGCATTAGAAATGGCACTTCGTGTTATGGGAATTGGTCCTGGAGATGAGGTAATTGTACCTGCAATGACTTATACTGCTTCTTGTAGTGTAATTTATCATGTTGGAGCAATTCCAGTAATGGTAGATATTCAAGAAAGTGGATTTGAAATGAATTATGATGAAGTAGAGAAGAAAATTACTAAAAATACTAAAGCGATTATTCCAGTAGATCTTTGTGGTATTCCATGTGATTATGATACTTTATTTAAAATTGTAGAAAGAAAAAAAGACTTATTTACTGCTAAAAGTGAAAATCAAGCTAAATTAGGAAGAATTGCGATTATTGCGGATGCAGCACATGCTTTAGGTAGTGAGTATAAAGGAAAAAAAGTAGGAAGTATTGCTGATTTTACAGCTTTTTCATTCCATGCAGTAAAAAACTTTACAACTGCTGAAGGTGGAAGTATAACATGGAAAGCAAATCCTAACTTTGATGATGAAGAGATTTATCGTGAATTCCAAATCTTCTCATTACATGGGCAAACAAAAGATGCATTAAGTAAAATGAAAGCAGGAGCTTGGGAATACGATATTTTAATTCCTGGATATAAATGCAATATGACGGATATTATGGCTGCAATTGGATTAGTTCAATTAGAAAGATATCCATCTTTATTGCAAAGAAGATATGAAATCGTAAATAAGTATAATGAAGCATTTAAAAATTCAAATATTTCATATTTAGGGCATCAAAGCGAAAACTATAATTCTTGTTGTCACTTATACATTACGCATATTGAAGGTGCAACCCTAGAACAAAGAAATGAAATTATTGCACAATTAGGAGAATTAGGTATTAGTACAAATGTACATTACAAACCATTACCATTATTAAGTGCATATCACGATAAAGGATTTAAAATAGAAGATTATCCAAATGCATATCAGTATTACCAAAATGAGATTACATTACCATTACATACACAATTAAGTGATGAAGATGTTGAAAATATTATTCAAAATGTAAAAGAGGTAGTAAATAAAGTATTAAATTAGGAGAGTAGTTATGAAAAAAATCAGTATTATTGTACCAGTATATAATGTTGAAGCTTATTTAAAGAAATGTGTAGATTCACTAATAAATCAGAGTTATTCAAACCTTGAAATTATTTTAGTTAATGATGGATCAACGGATAGTAGTGGGCAATTATGTGATTTTTTAGCTCAAAAAGATAATCGTATTAAAGTATTCCACAAAGAAAATGGTGGTTTGTCTGATGCTCGAAATTATGGGGTAAACAAAGCAGATGGTGAATATATTGGATTTGTGGATAGTGATGATTATATTCATGAAGAGATGTACCAACATCTATATACAAGAATTACAGAAGAAGATGCAGATGTTGCAGAGTGTAATTTTTCGATTGTTTATGAAAATAAAATAAAATATGTTACAGAGGAAGAATATGATTTAGTCTTAAATCAAGAGGAATACTTGCAAGAATATTTATCAATGAAAAAATTATATGGTGCAACTTGTGCAAGATTAATTAAAGCCTCTGTTGTAAAGCAGATTCAATTTCCTGTTGGGAAAGTATATGAGGATATGTATTATGCACTTGAATTAATTCAAGTTGCTAAAAAATATGTTATTACTAATAAACCATACTATTACTACTTAGTTCGTTTAGGAAGTATAACAAATGAAAAATTCAATGAAAGACAGTTAGCATTAATTGATGTAGTAGAAAAATTTAAACAATATACTTTATCCTCTTATCAAAATTTGGAACATGAAGTTTTAGCAAGAGAGATGTATGCTTATTTT
>JBHALC010000041.1:0-4235 GCA_041827565.1 Erysipelotrichaceae bacterium | reverse complement strand
TTTTCCATCGAAAGTCGTTTCGAATGTAGCTGTTGAATTTGATAAGTAGATTACATCAGCGTCATAAGCAGAGTTTGAAAAATCTGCATTGAAGAAGTCTCCACTAAATGGTTGAGAGTCTACTATTAAATCTTTAAATTTTGACTCAGCTTGTTTGTTGCTACCACAAGCTGCTAATGCTAACGCACTTGTTAATGCAAAAGCACCAAGTAAAACTTTTTTTGATGTTTTATTCATATATTTTCCCCCTATCATTTCTGATATGCATACATTATACACTTTTCCATTTGTAATTGCAAGTGTTTTATATCGTTTTTTTAACTTTTTTCATTGATCTGTAACAAAATTCATATTTTTTTATCTGTTTTTCATTATATTTTTCATAAATTTTCATGAATTGCTGGGTATTTGTTGAAAGAATAGAGAACCTCCCTATTCTTATGGTAATGGTGAAAATACAGCAATTGAACTTGTTCCATTAATTTCTGTATTTTTATCAATTACATTTTGTTTTTGATATGCATTTGAAATTTTTTTCAACACTTCATTATCTTTATCCGCTGTACGAACTGCAATTAAATTCCAATAGTTTTTAGCATCTTTATGATTTGAATTTTCTCTAAAGATGGCTGTTTCATATTCAATTCCTGCTTTTTTTGCAACTCCATCATTAATTGCTGCAAAAGTCACTTCTTCCAATGAACGAGGTGTTTGCTGTGCTTGTAATTGAACGATTTCTAATTTTTTAGGGTTCTCAATAATATCCTCAACTGTTGGTTTTAACCCTGCTTCTGGTTTAACCTTCAACAATCCTTGTGCTTGTAAAATTAATAGTGCTCTTCCACCATTAGTTGCATCGTTAGGAATCGCTACTTTATCTCCTTCTTTGATTTCATTTACACTTTTAATTTTCTTAGAATAAAATCCCATCGGTGCAATGTATGTATAGTTTAAAATTGATAAATCTAAATTATGTTTTGCTTTAAAATCTTCAAAATAAATCACGTGTTGGAAAGCATTTAGATCAATTTCTTTATTTGCTAATGCTAAATTTGGTTGCACATAATCATCAAATACGACTTTTTCAATTTTAATTTTATCTTTTTCTAAGTTTTTGTTTACAACATCCCAAATATCTGTATCTCCTGCTGTAACCCCTACTTTTACAGTTGTAATTCCATCTTTAACTGTTCCAATTGTTGAAGTAGATGTTTTTTTATCTTCAGCAGCACAAGCTGCAAATAATACTGTTGATGCTAATAAAGCTGTTAATAATTTTTTCATTTTTTTTCTCCTTTTAATTTTAATTATTTTTTCTTCCAAACTGGGAAGAATTGTCCAGGTGCAATTTCATCAATTTTTTTCGTAACATCATCTTGTTGGTAAAGCTCAACAATCTTTTTATATGTTGCATTATCTTTATCTTTTTCGTTTACTGCAATAATATTAAAACGATCAGCTGGAATTGTATCTAAATAATCTGCATCTGTAAAGATTCGTTTGTCATCTGAAATTCCTGCATCTTTAGCAAATGTTGAATTTACAACAGCTGCATCTACATCATCTAATGCACGAGCTGCTTGAGCAGATTCTACTTCTAATAATTTAATGTTTTTCTTATTTTCTTCTACTGCATCTACATTTGATGTTGTATCACTTCCTGCTTTTAATTTAATTACTCCAGCTGTTTGTAAAGCTACTAATGCACGCCCTTGAATTGCTGGTTCTTTTGGAATTGCTACTGTTGCATTTTCTGGTAAGTCATTTAATGATTTCACTTTGTTTGAGTAAATGTATAATGGTGTAATAAATGTTACTCCAATCTCTACAATATTTGTTTTGTGATCTTCATTAAATTTCTTTAAATATGCACGGTGCTGATAAGCATTCATTTGAATTTCACCATCCGCTAATTGTCTGTTTGGTAAAATATAGTCATTTAATTCAATTACTTCTAAATTAATGTTTTCTTTTTTCGCTTTTTCAGCTACATAATCCCAAGTTTCTTTTGCCACACTTCCTACTACAGCAATTTTAACTTTTGGATTTTCTTTATTTTGTGCTGGTTGTGCACCACATGCAGCTAATGTTAATGCTGCTACAATACTTAATATAATTTTTTTCATTTTTTTCTCCTTTTTATTTTGTTGCTTTTTTCTCTAAATAATTTCCAATTGCTTGACATATAAACACAATAACTAAAATAATCAGTGTACATACAAGCATCACATCTCCTTGGAATCGGTTATAACCTCTTGAAATCGCTAGATTCCCAAGTCCTCCTCCTCCAAAAGTTCCTGCCACAGTTGTTAACCCAATTAAACTAATCACAGTTAATGACCCAGCTCGAATTAAACTAGGTAATCCTTCTCTTAAGTATACCCTGAAGATAATTTCAAGTGGAGTACACCCCATCGCAATTGAAGCCTCAACTACTCCTGGATCTACTTCAAGTAGTGCTAACTGCACTTGTCTTGCAAAGAAAGGAACAGATGCTACAATCAGAGGAACAATTGCACCAGGTAAACCAAGTGAAGTTCCTGCAATAAATCTTGTAAATGGAATAATCAATACCGATAAAATTAGGAATGGAATTGATCTAAATGTATTAATCAATTTATCTAAAAAGTTATTAATTAATTTATTTTGTAATATCCCATGTTCTTTTGTTACTACAAGAATTACCCCTAATGCTAACCCTAATATCCCCGCAACTACTGCTGTAATTCCAGTCATGATTAGTGTTTCCTGTGTACTTTTGATAATTTCCTGATAAACTCTCTCATTAATGTTTGGGAAAATTGATGTTAAATTCATTTTACTTCTCCCCCTCTTAAATCTTCAAAAATAGAAACCGTTGCACCACTTCCTTGTATATATTCTATTGCATTATCAATATTTTGTGAATCTCCTTGTAATCCAACTAAAAGTGTTCCTACTGGTGTTTCTTGAATAATCTCCACATTTCCAAATAAAATATTTGCTGAAACTTGATAATGTGTAGAAAGTTTCGTAATTAACGGTTCACCTGTTGAAGCCCCCACAAACGATATTTTTACTAAAACATCTCCTGTTTTTAGGTTCAACAATTTTTCATGTGATAACACAGTATTAATTCCTTTATTTACATGTGTTGCCGTATCAATAAAATCTTTTGTTAAAGTATTTTTAGGATTTGTAAAGATTTCTAAGATTGATCCATTTTCAATAATTTTTCCATCTTCCATTACGGCAACCTTATTACAAATCTCTTTTATCACTTGTATTTCATGTGTAATAATCACTATTGTGATTCCTAATTTTTTATTCACTTCTTTTAGTAGCTCTAAAATTGAATATGTTGTTTTCGGGTCTAATGCACTCGTCGCTTCATCGCATAATAATACATTTGGATCATTTGCTAAAGCTCTAGCAATTGCAACACGTTGCTTCTGTCCTCCTGATAATTGTCGAGGATAACTTGCAATTTTATCACTTAAACCTACTAATTCTAGTAACTCTTTTACTTTCTTTTCAATTTCTTGTTTTGTTAGTCCAGATTTTTTCAGTGGAAATGCCACATTTTCAAAAACAGATATACTATTCATCAAATTAAAATGCTGAAATATCATTCCTATTTTTTTTCGAGCATTTCTTAACTCCTGTTGTGATAGTTTGGTTAAATCAACCCCATCAACAGTCACACTTCCAGATAATGGTTTTTGAATTAAATTGATTAATCGAACCAATGTACTTTTCCCTGCACCCGAATATCCAATAATTCCATAAATATCTCCCTTTTCAACTTCAAGCGTAACATGATTAACAGCATGGATTTGTTTTTGGCCTGAATCAAAAACAACAGAAACATCATTAAGTAAAATCACTTCTTCACTCCTTTCTTAAAAAACTTATTAATTAAAACAAAAACGCCCCTTCGAATTTCGAAAGGGCGACTTAATCGCGATACCACCTTTGTTTATTAATACTTCACAATATTAACCTCATCAGCTACCAACATAGCTTAGCTCTATAACGGGAGCTCCCGTTGCTTCCTACTTTGTATTTTTCAGAAACACAACTCAAAGACCATTTTCATAATTTTTCCTTTACTTTGTTACACCAACCCAAAGCTCTCTATAAAATTCCAAACTACTACTCTTCTTATCGACGTTATTTTTTATTTTAACTAATTACAGTATACACTCTTTTTAATATTAAATGCAACTATAATACACTATAAATTTTTAAAAAGT
>JBHALC010000040.1:0-3251 GCA_041827565.1 Erysipelotrichaceae bacterium | reverse complement strand
CATAAAAAAATCAATTAAATCATAAAATCAGTTGAAAAATAAACCGTTTTCAAGTATTATATAATTGAGAAAGGTGGTATTATATGAGTAAAGTAAAACAGATTACAAGGGAGTCTTGGATTTTGTCCACATTTCCTGAATGGGGAACTTGGTTAAATGAGGAGATTGAGAATGAGGTTGTTCCAGAAAACCATTTTGCAATGTGGTGGTTAGGGTGTGTTGGGGTTTGGATTAAAACTCCTGGAAACGCCAATATTTGTATGGATTTATGGGTAAGTAGAGGAAAATCTACTAAAAAAGTAAAAGATATGGTTCGTGGACACCAAATGGCTAATATGGCTGGTGTTCGTAAATTACAACCTAATTTAAGAGCACAACCAGTAGTAATTGATCCGTTTGCAATTAATGAAGTAGATTATATTTTAGCTTCACATTACCACAGTGATCATATTGATCCTAATGTGGCTGCTGCAATTATGAGTAAACCTGAATTGAATCATGTTAAATTTGTGGGACCATACCACTGTACAAGATTATGGCAAGAATGGGGAGTGCCAGCAGATCGTTGTATTACTGTAAAACCAGGAGATACAATTGAATTGAAAGATGTGAAAATTCATGCTTTAGATTCATTTGATCGTACTTGTTTAGTGACATTACCAGTTGAAGGGGCTGAAGAAAGAAATGGTGAATTAGCTGGATTATGTCCTTCTGATGAAGAAATGGGAAGAAAAGCAGTAAACTATGTATTTGAAACACCTGGTGGAAATATTTATCATGGAGCGGATTCTCATTATTCTATTCAATTTGCGAAACATGGTAAACAGTTTGATATTGATGTTGCATTAAATAATTACGGAGAAAATCCAGTTGGGATTGCAGATAAAATGACATCAATTGACTTATTACGCATGGCTGAATGTTTAAAAACAGATGTAATTATTCCAGTTCACCATGATATTTGGACAAACTTTATGGCATCTACAGATGAAATCTTAGATTTATGGCGTGCTAGAAAAGAGCGTTTACAATATAAATTCCATCCATTTATTTGGGAAGTGGGAGGAAAATATGTTTATCCAAGAGATAAAGATTTAATCGAGTATCATCACCCAAGGGGATTTGATGATTGCTTTGAAGAAGAACCAAACATTCAATTTAAATCAATGTTGTAGGAGTAAGTAACATGTTAAAAGACTTAGTAAGTAAAAATTTAACTCAATTTGAACAAAGTTTTGATTCTTGGGAAGAAGCAGTAAGAGCAAGTTACCAAACGATGATTAAACAAAATATTGTTGAGGAAATTTATATTGATCAAGTAGTAGATTGTATTAAAGAATTTGGACCGTATATCATTTTAATTCCAAATGTGGCAATGCCACACTCATCACAAGGTGCAGATGGTGTGAATCAAAGTGCAATTGCGTTTATGAAAGTGGAAAAACCGGTTGCTTTTGAAGAGGGAAATCCTGAAAAAGATGCACAATTATTCTTTGCTTTAGCAGCATTAGATTCACAACAACATATGAATAATATTATGGCATTATCTGAATTATTAATGAATGAAGAGTTAGTTGTAGAATTAAAAGATGCAAAATCAAATGAAGACTTAATTCGTTTATCAGAAAAATATAATTTATAATAGGGGGAAATTATGGAAATTTTAGCAAGCATATGGACATTTATAGCTAATGAAATTTTACGACAACCTGCATATGTAATCGGGTTAATCGTATTTATTGGTTATATTTTATTAGGTAAAAAGTTCTACGATGTAATCGGTGGAACATTAAAAGCGATTATTGGGGTATTTATTTTATCAGTAGGTACTGGTCAATTAGTTTCGAACTTTAGACCAATTTTAGTTGGATTAAAAGATAAATTTAATTTAAGTGCGATGGTAATTGACCCTTACTTTGGGGACCCAGCAGTAGCTTCAATTATTAAAGAACAAACAGAAGCATTTACAAATGCTGGAAAACAGATTGGAATTTCACTATCATTAGTAATTTATGTAATGTTAATTGCATTAGTAGTTAACTTATTATTAGTTAAATTCTCAAAATTCACAAAAATTCGTTCTGTATTTACAACAGGACATGTACAATACCAACAATCTGGGATTGCTTTAGTATTAATCTTTACGGCATTCCCTAACTTAGCACAATGGCACTACATTGTAATCATGTCTGTTGTATTAGGATTATACTGGGCAGTAGGAAGTAACTTAACAGTAGATATTTCACAAGACTTAACTGAAGGTGGAGGGTTCTGTGTGGCTCACCAACAAATGTTTGGAATTAAGTTCTTCTCAATTTTATCTGAAAAATTATTTGGTAAAAACAAAAAGCGTTTAGAAGATTTAGAACTACCAGGTTTCTTATCGATGTTTAATGAAAACATGGTTTCTACTGCAATTTTAATGTTATTATTCTTCTCAATCTTAATGGGAATTTTAGGAAGAGATTACTTTGTTGGGGCGAAATTATTAGGGGCTACAGCTAGTTTCCCAGTATTCGTATTTAATAAAGCTATTCACTTTGCAGTATATGTAGCAATCTTACAATTAGGGGTTCGTACATTCGTAGCCGAACTAACAAATTCATTCCAAGGGATTTCTAATAAATTATTACCAGGGGCTGTACCAGGGATTGACTGTGCTGCAGTATACGGTTTTGGATCTCAAAATGCAGTAACAATCGGATTCTTAGCTGGAGCTTTAGGACAAGCTGTTGCAATTATTACATTAATCGTTACAAGATCTCCAATTTTAGTAATTGCTGGATTCGTTCCTGTGTTCTTCGATAATGCAACAATTGCAGTATTCGCAAACAACAAAGGTGGAATTAAAGCTGCAATAGTAATGCCGTTTATCGCTGGACTTTGCCAAGTATTTGGATCAGCATTAATTGCGAGTGTAGCAGTAAATGGATTAGGAGGATTCGCTTCTCATGGTGGATACTTAGGTATGTGGGACTGGGCAGTGGTTTGGCCATTCTTCGCATTCTTAATGAGAAACTTGGGATGGATTGGTCTTGCAATTGTTGTAATTGTTTTAATTGTAATTCCTCAAATTCAATATGCTAGAAATAAAGATACATACTTCTTAATTACTGAAGATTATGATGCGTATGTAGAATTGAAAGAAAAAAAGGAAGGTAAAAAATAATGGCAAGTTTAAAAATTTTAGTTTCTTGTGCTAATGGTGCAGGAACAAGTATGATGATGAAAATGCGTACAGAAAAAGCAGT
>JBHALC010000039.1:0-3238 GCA_041827565.1 Erysipelotrichaceae bacterium | reverse complement strand
TTAATCATTAAATATGAATTTTAAAATATAACAATGGTATAATAGATTTATAGGAATAAGAGAGGAATAATTATGAAACAAAATATTGGAATTATTGGATTATCCGTTATGGGTAGTAACTTAGCATTAAATATGGCAGATCATGATTTTAAAGTAGCCATTTTTAATCGTACTACAACAGTAGTAGATGAAGTTTTAAAAAATACACCCCATCAAAATTTATTTGGTAAATATTCATTAGAAGAGTTAGTTGAAAGTTTAGAAAAACCAAGAAGAATTATGTTGATGGTTAAAGCAGGAAATGCAGTAGATAGTTTAATTGAACAATTATTACCTTTAATTGAAAAAGGTGATATTATTATTGATGGAGGAAATTCATTCTTTAAAGATACACAAAGAAGATATGATTATTTAAAAGATAAAGGAATTCATTATTTTGGAGTTGGAGTATCTGGGGGAGAAGAAGGAGCTCGTAAAGGACCTGCAATTATGCCAGGAGGAGATAAAGAAGCTTATGAGTCTATTCGTCCGATTTTAGATGGGATTAGTGCTAAAGTAAATGGAAATGCATGCTGTAGTTATACTTCAACTGGAGGAGCAGGACACTATGTGAAAATGGTACATAATGGGATAGAGTATGGAGATATGCAATTAATTAGTGAGGCTTATTTAGTATTAAAACATTTAGGTGGATTTAATAATGATGAATTAGCTGAAATCTTTACAAGTTACAATAATGAAGAATTAGAGTCTTATTTAATTGAAATTACTGCAAATATCTTTAAAGTAAAAGAGGGTAATGATTATTTAGTAGATAAAATTTTAGATAAAGCAAGTCAAAAAGGAACTGGAAAATGGACGAATTTAGAAGCAACAGATTTAGGAGTAGATATTTCTGTTATTACAAGTGCTTTAAATGGTCGTTTTATGTCTAATTTAAAAGAAGAGAGAGTTTATGCAGAATCAGTATTTAAACAAGGAAATTATAAAGTAGTAGAAGATAAAAAGAATTTAATCCAACTAGTTAAAAATAGTTTATATGTAGCTAAGATTGTATCTTATGCACAAGGATTTAAATTATTACAACAAGCAGAAAAAGAATATGGGTGGACATTTGATTATGCAGATATTGCGAAGATTTTTAGAGGTGGATGTATTATTCAAGCTCGAATCTTACAAAATATTATTGAAGCTTATACAAAACAACCTCAATTAAATAATTTAATTTTTGATGAATTCTTTAAACAAGTTATTATTGAAAATCAATCAAATTTAAGAGAAGTAATCATTTTAGCGATTCAAAATCAATTACCATTACCAGCGATGAATAGTGCATTATCTTATTTAGATACATATACAACTGCAAATGGAGGAGCAAACTTAATTCAAGCTCAAAGAGATTACTTTGGAGCACATACATTTGAAAGAGTAGATCAAGAAGGAAGTTTCCACTATGACTGGGTTAAACACGCACAAAAATAGTGCAATTACATTATTTGGAGGAAGTGGAGATTTAACTTATCGTAAACTTCTTCCTGCAATGTATAATTTACATGTACTAAACCAATTAGAAGAAAATTTTAGAATCATTGCGATTGGAAGAAGAGATTATACAACACAAGATTATATTGAGATTACTAGAAAATGGGTAGAAGAATTTTCGAGAAAGAAATTTGATGAGGCTGTATTTAAGAGATTTTCAAAACGAATTACTTATTTTAAAATGGATATTTCTGTGATAGAACAGTATGAATTATTACAAAAATTTTATACAGAAAATCAGATTGAGAAACATATTTATTATTATGCTGTTGCTCCTTCTTTTTTCCTAACAATAACACAAGGATTAGAAAAATATTGTCGTGATAATTATGCCAAAGTAATTATTGAGAAACCATTTGGAGAAGACTTAGAAACAGCTGAAAGATTAAATCGTTGTTTAGCACAATTTTTTGGTCAAGATGAAATTTATCATATTGATCACTATTTAGGAAAAGAAATGATTCAAAATATTTTATCGGTTCGTTTTAAAAACGCCATTTTTAAAGGAATTTGGAATAAAGACTTTATTGATCATATTCAAATTAGTGCATTAGAAAGTGTTGGAGTTGGAAGTAGAGCAGGATATTATGATAAAAGTGGGGCATTAAAAGATATGGTTCAAAACCACTTGTTGCAACTTTTATCAATCGTAACGTTAGAAGAGTATGATGGGAAAGATTTTGCGACTTCACAATATGAATTACTTAAATCTTTACGACCAATTGAAAATGTAGAAGAGAATTTAATTATGGGTCAATATGATGGATATTTAAATGAAGCTAATATTAGTTTGGATTCTAAAACAGAAACATATGTGGCATTGAAATTATTTATTGATAATGAGCGTTTTAAAGATGTTCCGATTTATATTCGAACAGGTAAGAAAATGGCAAATCGTGAAAGCCAAGTTGTAATTAAATTTAAATCTATAGGAGATGAAGAAGGAAATGTGTTGATTATTAAAATTCAACCAGATGAAGGAATTTATTTACAGTTTAATGCAAAAAAACCAGGAAGTGAAAATGAAATTCAAAAAGTATCAATGGATTTCTGTCAAAGTTGTGTTTTAGAAAATCGTATTAATACGCCAGAAGCTTATGAGCGATTATTATTTGCGTGTATGAATGATGATCGAAGTTTATTTTCTAAATGGGACCAAATTGCATTATCATGGAATTATATAAATGATTTATTAGATAAGTATGATCAATCGAGTAAAAAATTATATATTTATCAGCCAGATACAGATGGACCAGAAGAAGCAAATCATTTAGTAGATTGGATAAATTAGGAGAAAATAATGAAAATTATAGATATTTCAAAAGAAATTAGTGAAGAAATGATTGTGTATAAAAATCGTGAAGCAAAAAAAAATTAAAAGAAATATAGTTGCAAATCATCAAGACAATCATTTTCATGAATCAAGATTAGATATGGATATGCACTGTGGAACGCATATGGATGCACCGTTACATATGGTTGAAAATGGAAAAACAATAGAGCAATTACAATTAGAGCGTTTTATTGGGAATTGTAAAGTATTCGACTTAACAAATGTAGAAGAATTTATAACGAAACAAGATTTAGAAAAATTTGAAATTAATGAAAATGACCGAATTATTATTAAAACGAGAAATTCGTATGATAATGAGTATAATTTTAAATTTGTGTATATTGAAGAGGATGCTGCACAATA
>JBHALC010000038.1:0-4612 GCA_041827565.1 Erysipelotrichaceae bacterium | reverse complement strand
TAATTAATACATCAGGATTATTAAAATCTCGTCATAGTGATTTATTAAATAAAAAAATTAATGAGTTACATCCAAATTTCAATGATTTTATTATTGCAAAATCAGGAAAGCTATCTGTAAATATTGATGCACATAGTTATGAAGTAGAAAATTTAAAACAACAGAGAATGCTGATATTTAAAAATATTGATCAATTAGTGTATCTACAAAAATTTAAAGATGAAAATACTTTAGTTTTAGGTTTATTAAATTTGGATAATTTAAATAATGAAATTTCATATATGGAAGAAAGACAAGTTAGTGAAATTAGTGCAACAATTCGTAAATTAGTAAATGATTGGGCATATAATCACAAAATACTACTACGTCGTTTAAGAAACGATCGTTATTTTTTAGTTGCTAAATTAAGTGCATTGGAAGATATTAAGAAAAATATTAATAATTTTTTAAAAAACTTCAAACAAAATGCACATGAACTTGGTTCAAATATAACATCTTCTATTGTATTTGCATATGGAAGTGAATCTATTACTACATTAGATACAAAAATTAATGAGCTATTAGAATTAGCATTAGCTCGTGGCGGGGATCAAATGATCGTCCATAATTTAGAAGATACAGTAGAATATTTTGGTGGAAATAGTGAAACTCAGTATGTGAAATCGAACGTTCGTTCTCGAGTTATGGCTCAATCTTTAATTGATTTGATTGAAGAAAGTAATCGTATTTTTGTTTTTGGACATAAGACAATGGACTTTGATAGTATGGGGAGCTGTATTGCTATATCTCGTTTATGTCAGAATTTAAAAAAAGAAGTATATATTGTTTCTGAGAGTGGTGGAATTGAAGAAAAGCTTTCTAAAGTTTTAGAAAAAAATGTTTTTGAATTAAAAGATCATGAATTTATTTCAGATACACAGGCTGTACTATTATCACAACCAGAGGATTTAGTTATTCTAGTAGATCATCATAAACCAGAACATAGTGCTGCCAGTGAATTAGTTCATAATGCAACGAATATCGTTGTGATTGATCATCATCGTCGTGGTAGTGATTTTGTGAGTAATCCTATATTAACATTTTTAGATTCTAGTGCATCTAGTGTATGTGAAATGATGATTGATATTTTTAAAGTTTCAAAACTTAAAATAGAATTATCTACAATTGATGCAGAGATTATGTATACAGGTATTTTAGTTGATACGAATCATTTTACTGCTAGAACGAATACTAGAACTTTTGAAGCTTGTGCATATCTTAAAGAATTTGGTATTGATTTAACTCGTATTCAAGAAAGTTTAAATGAAAGTATTGAAGATTTTAACATGAAAACTAGAATACGTTCTTGTGCTTATCAATATGAAAATATGATGATTGCTGCTTTTAAAGAAGAAGTAGAAATTTCAAGAACGGTGTTATCGCAAGTTGCAGATCATTTATTATCTATTAATGGTATAGATGCTTCATTTGTGATTGGTTATACTAAGTCAAATCAAGTTGGAATTAGTGCTCGTTCAAATAAAAATATAAATGTTCAAATGATAATGGAAAAAATGAATGGTGGAGGTCATTTTAATGCAGCAGCAATGCAAAGAGACGAAACTACCGTAGAAGAAATTGAAAATGAATTAATAACTATTTTAGAAAATAGGGAGGAATAGTATGAAAGTTATTTTATTACAAGATGTTAAAAAAGTTGGAAAGAAAAATGAAGTAGTAGATGTAAGTGATGGATATGCTCGTAATTTTTTAATTGTAAAAAAATTAGCAGTTGCTGTTAGTAATACAAGTATGGATGTTTTAAATGCACAAAAACAAGCTGATAGAGAACATGAATTAGAATTGGAAAAACGAGCAAATTTATTAAAGGAAAGATTAGAAAATATTACTTTAAATTTTAAAGTTAAAGTTGGAAATGGTGGAAAAGTGTTTGGAAGTGTTTCTAGCAAGCAAATTGTGGAAAAATTAAAAAAAGAGTACGATATTGTGATTGATAAACGAAAAATTTTAACAGATGTAACAGCAAGTAGCTTAGGAACAACCAGATTCAAAGTAGACTTGTATCATAATAAAGTAATTGGGGAAATTAAGGTTGTTTTAAGTGAACAATAGAGTTTTACCACATTCAATCGAAGCAGAGAAATCACTATTAGGATCCCTATTAGTGTTTCCGGATGCTATCACTAGTGTTGCTCAAATTGATCTCGTTCCTCAGGATTTTTTTGATCATAATCATGCTATTATTTATGAACGTATTTTAATGTTATACCAACATAATTCTATTGTAGATTTAACTAGTGTTTCTACAGCATTGTCTAATCATAATCAGCTGTCTACGGTTGGTGGAATTGATTATTTATTTGATTTGACTAATGGCTCTGTTTCAAGTGCAAATGCGGCACATTATGCAACAATTATTCAAGATAAAGCAAAACGACGCAATTTAATTTATAAATTAGATGAATCAATTAATAAATCCTTTGATGAAGGAAGTGAGTTGCTTGATTTACTAAATGATGTTGAAAAAGGAGTATTAAATGTAACTCGTAGTCATAATACTTCTGATTTTAAAGATAGTGGTTCTGTGGTAGATGATGTTTTGTCTCAAGTTCGTTTACTTCGTGCTGGTAAGGGAATTAGTGGAATTAAAGTAAATTATCCTGAAATTGATAATATTACAAATGGATTTCAGAGAGGAGACTTAATTATTTTAGCTGCTCGTCCATCTATGGGAAAAACTGCCTTTGTATTAAATCTAGGATTAAGAGCTGCTAAAAATAGCGAAAATGTGATTGCAATGTTTTCTCTTGAGATGCCTGCTGATGCATTGATGAAGCGTATGTTATGTGCTGAAGGGAAAATAGAATCTAATAAATTAAGAACGGGTCATTTTAATGATCAAGAAATGGGATTATTACTTGAAACAGCAAATCGTATGAAAGACTATAATATTTATATTGATGAAACAGCAGGTATTACGATGAATGAGATTTTTGCTAAGTGTCGAAAATTAAAAGCAGATAAAGGATTAGATATGATAATTATTGATTATCTTCAATTAATTACAACAAAAGGTGGAAGAAGTGAAAATCGTGTTCAAGAAGTTTCTCAAATTTCTCGTGAATTAAAAATGTTGGCAAGAGAATTAGAGTGTCCAGTTATTGCATTATCACAGTTGTCTCGTTCTGTTGAAACAAGACAAGATAAAAGACCTATGTTATCTGATTTACGTGAATCAGGATCAATTGAGCAAGATGCGGACTTAGTAATTTTCTTATATCGTGAAGAATATTATAAAAAAGATGAATCTAAAGATAAGGATTCACCAGATCGAACAGAAATAAATATTGCTAAACATCGTAATGGATTAACGGATACAGTTTCTCTTGCGTTTGAAAAGAAATATAACTTTTTTGGAAGGTATAATAATGATTAGATTTTATATTATTGCAAGTGGATCAAAAGGGAATTGTTGTGTGGTTCAAAGTGAACACACAACAATTTTAATTGATTGTGGATATAAAATTCGTTATATGAAAGAAAAGTTTAAAGAGTATCATATTAATCATTTTGATGCAATGCTAGTGACCCATACACACAGTGATCATATTAAGCAAATTGACTCATTTAGGCATGTAAAAACTTATTCACCACATATATTGGATGTCGATGAATTAGTACATATTAATGTGAATGATACTTTTAATGTGAATGATATAAAGATTACTACATTACCTTTATCACACGATGTTAAAGATACAGTTGGGTTTATATTTGAAGTCGATAATGAAAGCTTAGTCTATATTTGTGATACGGGATATGTATCACAACAAGTTCAAGATTTAATTCATGATAAGACTTATTATATTATGGAAAGTAATCATGATTTAGAGATGCTAATGGAAAGTAAAAGAAGTATGTTTTTGAAACAACGAATCGCAGGAGATAATGGACACTTATCTAATGAAGATTGTGCTGATATTTTGTCAGATGTAGTTGGATTAAACACAAAGCAAGTATTTTTAGCTCACTTATCTCAAGAATGTAATGATGAAGAAATTGCGTACACTACAACTTACAATCGTATTCCAAATTTTATTGATTTATTTATTGCTAAGCAAGATGAAGTTATGGTAGGCGGAAAAGTATGATTAAATTGATTTGTGTTGGTAAATTAAAAGAAAAAGCTTTACTTTCTTTGGAACAAGAATACTTAAAAAGATTAAGAGTTTATCATAAAATAGAAATTATTGAAGTCAAAGATGTTAGCCTAACAAATAAAGAAAATGAAAAACAAACTAAAATGGTATTAGACCAAGAAGCAAATTTTGTTTTAGACAAGATAAAAGATGAATTTGTGGTATTACTAGATTTACATGGGAAACAGTTTAGTAGCGAAGAATTTGCAAGTATGATTGACTCTACTTTTACTAATCGAAATTCAAATATTACCTTTGTAATTGGGGGATCTTTAGGGGTAGGAGAGTCCTTAATTCAAAGAAGTGATGTTCGATTAAACATTTCTAAATTTACTTTTACACATCAAATGTGTCGTATTTTAATTTTAGAGCAAATTTATCGTAGTTTTAAAATTTTAAATAATGAGGTGTAT
>JBHALC010000037.1:0-10671 GCA_041827565.1 Erysipelotrichaceae bacterium | reverse complement strand
TTCGATTAATTGTTCAATTGCTCTTTTAGATTTATCTGCTGTTTCTTGTGATGTTTCATTTGTCCAGTTTCGATAAATTGCAATTAAATCTTTTTCTTTATCTTTATTTTCTACTACTGCAAAATATCCTTCAAAATAACTCTTTAATTCTGGTTTTTCTTTATGAATTGCAGCAATTTCTCCTCCAAGTCCAGCACTATGATATGCTTTAATTTCACCTTTTAAATGCACAAATTCAATATCTAAGTGTTTCTTCGTTCCTCTTTCTTGAATAACCCATTCATATGCTCCAGATCCTGGTAATAACCCTGCAAATCCCCTATGAGCCACATTATTTTTTTCAAAATATTTTATCTCTAAATCATTGATATCATTTATTCTGTATGGAGCAGGAGTCAGTTTGGATGTAATTTTTTTAAACACATACGCTCTATCTATTTTTCCATTGTTTTTCTTTGAGTCTCCCGTATATACAAATCCTCCTAAATCTTCTCGATTAGACAATGGTACTCCCGCTTCATATTTTGTATTAAAAATCTCAATAATAATATCTTTTTTCAATAAATCCCATTTCCACTCTGATTGTTTTGTATCTTTTCCAGTATCTACAACTGGTTTTGTATTCTTTGAATCATTAGTTTGTGTAGTATTTTCTTTATTTCCACCACATGCTACAAGTAATACTCCACATAAAATTAAACTTAAAATTTTTTTCATTTTAAATACCTCTCATCGTTTCAAATTGTATCATATATATTCAAGAGAAACGTTAAAAAAAGGCTAAATTTAGCCTTTAAAAATCTATACTCTCATTCCCATTGGTGCATATCTTGATGGATAAGGTCCAAATAATTCATTTTCACTTACTTTCGGAACTGCTCCTTCTAATGCTAGTGGAATAATCACTTCTCCTATACTGTGTTCTAATGCAAATCCTAATGCTTCATCTATTTGTAAAGCTCCATGATTTACAAGTAATGTTACCATTTCAATATTTCTTGTATAAACCGCATGAACTAAAATTGGGTATCCATTAAATCTCCAACTTGGATCTCCTCCTTGTAATAATACTCTTTTAGCCATTGCCACATCTTCTTCCCATACTGCATTTAATAATAAGTGTGCTAATTGTTGTTCTTTCATATTTCTTTCTCCTTCTTTCTATACACTTATTATATCTATGATTGTTACCGAATAGAGTAATGAAAAAAAGAATATCTTGCGATATTCTATTCTTCGATAGTGACAGAAGTCATTACATCTCCATTCATCATATTTTTAACTGCACCCATATTGTCTGTTACTTGTCCAAAAACAGTATGTACTCCATCTAAATGCGGTTGAGGTGCATGAACAATAAAGAATTGACAGCATCCTGTATTTCTTCCTGCATGAGCCATTGATAATGCCCCTACTCCATGTTTTAATCCGTTGTCTGTTTCGCAAGGAATCGTATATCCTAATGATCCCATCCCATTTCCGTATGGACATCCTCCTTGAGATACAAAGTTAGGAATTACACGATGGAATGTTTTTCCATTGTAATATCCCTCTTTAATTAATTTCACAAAATTTTCAACTGTAATTGGTGCTTTATCTTCATATAATTCAAAAGGAATTTCTGCACCATTTTCCATTGTAATTTTACCTTTAATCATTTTATTTCCTCCAATTCTTTATTAGATTATCATAATTCAAAAAAGATTTCAACTTTTTATGATATAATAGCTATGAGGTGATTTTATGAACACAAATGAAAATAAATTAGTAATTCAAGCATTAACAGGAAGAATTCATCATCCTACTACAAGTGGACTACGAGTAGGCTATGATGGAAAAGGAGTATTACTTCCTGGTGTTGGAGGAATTACATATAATTTTCAAATTGGTGATAATGCAATTGATTTAGTTGGTGATCATGTTGAACCTGGATTATCTATTGCTAATCGTGATCCAAAAGAAAACTTGGCATTAAACACATTTGCGTGTATTGGAAATGAAGCAACTATTATTTCTGGAGAAGCAAAAGGTAAAACAGGAGTTGTTACTGGAATTCATGGTGGTGTAAATCATGTTATGGTTTATGTAGATGATGAAACTTTAAATCTAGTAAATATTGATGATAATCTTCGTATTAAAGGAGTGGGGCAAGGATTAAAATTATTAGATTATCCTAATATTTATTTATTAAATATTGATCCTACTTTATTAAAAAAAATGGAAAATAAACATTTATTTTTGAGTGATGTTGTAACTTTTAATGTTGCTAAAATTATCCCCGCTGCTTATCTAGGAGCTGGTATTGGTGAACAAACTTTACTATATGGGGATTATGATATTATGATTCAAAATGATAAAGTTTATGAAGAATTAAAAGATTTAAGATTTGGTGATTTTATTGCAATTGAGAATCATGATATTCGTAATGGTGCATATTATAACGATGAATATATCACAATTGGAGTTATTTGTCATAGTGATTCTTATTCTGCAGGACATGGTCCAGGTGTAACTGTTGTTGCATGTGGTAAAAAAGAGGACTTAAAAGTTCAAATCGATACAAGTGCAAACTTGTCTTATTACTTTAGAAAGTGATATAATATTAATATTGAAAGGAAGTAAATTATGAAAACAATTAAAAGAAATGAAATTGCTCAAGAATTAACTTGGGATTTAGATCCAATTTTTAGTAGTGATGAAAATTGGGAAAAAGAATTTGAATTAGTAGAAAAAGAAATTCCTACTTTAAAAGAAAAAATTGATGTAATGTTGGAAAGTGGAGACAAACTTTTAGCTTTATTCGAAGCAGATGAAGCTATTGTACGCCGTGTTTATAATTTATATATATACTCACATTTAAAATTAGATGAAGATACGGCTAATACAAAATATCAAGGGTATTTTGCAAAAGTCATGAATTTATATTCTAGTTATGGGGCTGCAACTTCTTCAATCACTCCTATTATATTAACTAAAAATCGTAATGAAATTGATGAATTAGTTGCTCAAAACGAAAAATTAAATTTATATACTTTACATTTTGACCGTATCTTTAGAGAAAAGGCACACAGCTTAAGTAAAGAAGAAGAGGCATTATTAGCTAATGCAGCAGATTTAATAGGTTCAAGTGGACGCAGTGCTTCAACTTTAATGAATGCTGATTTAAAACACCCTATGATTCAAGATGAAGAAGGAAATGAAATTCGAATCACAAATGGAGTATATGCTAAATTATTAGAAAGTAAAGACCGTAATAAAAGAAAAGAAGTATTTGAAAAATTATATTCTTCTTTTGATGGAGTTAAAAACACTTTAGCTAATACTTTATATACAAATACTAAGAAAAATGTATTTTACTATAAAACAAGAAAATATAATTCTTCTAGAGAAATGTTTTTAAGTGGAAATGAAGTTCCTGAATCAGTATATGATAATTTATTATCTGCAATGAATGATAAATTACATTTATTACATCGTTATGTTGATTTAAGAGCAAAAGTATTAAATATTGATGAAGTAAATGCTTATGATATGTATGTTCCGATTGTAGAAGAAATCGATACTAAATTTACAATTGAAAAAGCAAAAGAAATTACATTAAAAGCATTAGCTCCATTAGGAGAAGAATATTTAAGTATTTTAGAAAAAGCTTTTAATGAGCGTTGGATTGACTGGATTGAAAATGAAGGTAAACGCACTGGTGCTTATTCATCTGGTGGATATGATACTAAACCTTATATTTTAATGAATTGGCAAGATAGTATTGATCAATTATATACTCTAGTTCATGAATTAGGACACTCTGTTCATTCTTATTATTCAAGAAATACTCAACCATTTATTTACCATGGTTATCCTATTTTCTTAGCTGAAATTGCTTCTACAACAAATGAAAACTTACTAACAACTTACTTATTAAAAACAGAAACAGATCCTAAAGTAATTGCCTATGTAATTAATCATTATTTAGATGGAGTAAAAGGAACAATGTTTAGACAAACTCAATTTGCTGAGTTTGAATATGAAATGCATAAATTAGTTGAAGCTGGTACACCATTAACTCATGAAAATTTATCTGAATTATATGCTTCAATTAATTCTAAATACTATGGTCCAAAAATGAATAGTAATAATGCAATTAAATTAGAATGGGCAAGAATTCCTCACTTCTATACTAGTTTCTATGTATTCCAATATGCAACAGGATTTGCTGCAGCAAGTACACTAGCAAAACGAATTATTAATCAAGAAGAAAATGCATTAGAAAATTACTTATCATTCTTAAAAGCTGGATGCAGTGATTCTCCAATTAATATTATGAAAAAAGCAGGAGTAGATATGACTTCTAAACAATATATTGAAGAAGCATTAGCTATTTTTGAAACAAGTTTAAAAAACCTAGAAGATATATTATTAAATAAATAAAGGCGTTCATTTGAACGCCTTTATTGCATATTTTCTAAAAATTGTAGTAGTTGCTTGGCAGCAACTTTTAATCCTTCACTTGATTTATCTACTCCTAAACGAGTATAAATTTCTCCTAAATAAGTATTCGTATTTAAGAAAGTATCAAATACTTGATTAATTAATACTAAACTTTCTTCTTGCTTTTGCTGTGGTCCAAAAGGATTGGCAAAGAAAGTTGTACTAATTCCTTTTTCTTGGGTTGTTCCTAATGCTTGTCTTTTCCCCTCAACAAATGTATGTTTTGCCTGTTCTAAACTTTCAAAACGATACATTCCATATTTATCATCATAATTATTAGCATATAAGAAAATATCTACTGGATGTTTTGTGATAATCGTTTGATAATCCGAAACCGGTAAAACTACTCGTGCATTCTCTGTTTCTGGATTCATAAATATGCTACGATCCATATCACGATATGCCGTTCCTTTTTCCAAGTCATCTAACCTTACAAATGCTCCTATTTCACTTCCTTGAGCATATACTTTTTGATTTTCTACTATAAAACTTCCCATATCATCAAAAATAACTTCCATTTGGTCTATCTCATCATTTCCTACTAGCCGTAATGCTTCAATTGTCTCTGATTTTCCAGCACCAGAATCCCCCATAAATGCAACATTTTTTGTTGTTCCATTTTTAAAATAGATCTTAACCATTGAACCATGAATTGGTAATTTATTTTTAGATAACATTGATACATTATGTAATGTTAATGCTGTTTTCTTTAAATATCCAAAATATTCAATTTTCCCTTCATATCCAACATATCCAACATAAGTGTCTGTTTTTTTATCATAATAAAATTTACATCCTTTTTCTTCCGTTTTCATCCCAAACAAACAAATTAAATCTGGTTTTTTATTTTCATATTCTTCTTTTGTTGCTAGTTCAAATAAATTGGCTAAAGTAATTCCACTAGCTACAAAATCTTTATGAAAATATAAGAAACTTAATGATTCTCCTATTTTAGCTGGATAACAAAGCCAATCTGATA
Source organism: Erysipelotrichaceae bacterium (assembly GCA_041827565.1). Taxonomy (GTDB): domain Bacteria; phylum Bacillota_I; class Bacilli_A; order Erysipelotrichales; family Erysipelotrichaceae; genus CAMCRE01. The sequence goes on along the minus strand of JBHALC010000037.1, from coordinate 5,207 downwards.
TATCTTCATCAAACATATCAATTGGATTTTTTGAAATCTCATCAAAACTACCTGTACGCTTATTACTTTCTGGATGAATTAATAATGGAGTTCGAAGCATTAATGAATCAATAAAACCAATATTCGCTAATTTTTCATATCCATCATTTTTCCAATTTACATTTCGAATCATAATTGTACCATCACTAGCAGCATTTAATTGACGATAAATTTTGTTTGAAAATCCTTGTAATTTTTCTTCAAGAATACGATATAAAGATAAGACTAAACGATTAAATACAGTATCAATATTAATAAAATTTTTATGTGTACTTCCTTCTTCACTAATTTCAATAATTCCAAATCTCAATTTTTTACGATAGAAATTATAGAATTCTTCAATAACCAATAATCCTTGTTTTTGGTCTGATAAATAGCTATCCTCAATTTCATTCACTTTAAAAATTAATAATTTTTTTAAAAAATGAATAAATTGATTTACTGCTTCTTCTTTTGATTTCCCTTGTAATAAGTAATTTTTAGTTTTAATTGCATTTTGAATTACATAGTCAAAATAACTAGATAAAACTAATTTAAATTCTATACTATTTAAAATATCAATTTCATTTTTGGGATAAATTTTAGAATAATTAATCAATACAATTTCTTTTTTTTGGTAAAATCTAGTTTGCATTAGTCAGTTCCTCTATTACTTTCTGAATTCGTTCTGGTAAAACTTTACAATGTTCTAATGGTAATGCACAAATTGCAATTCGAATTCCTTTTGGCAATGGTACAACATAAATATGCTCTTGTTTTAATTTTTCATATAATTCTTCATTACGATTTTCAATTCCTTTAATTGTGATAAAGAATCCTTCTTTTGTAGGATAATATTGCAATCCTACTTCATCTGCAGCAGTTAAAAAGGCCTTTGTTCGTTCTGCCAACATTTTAGATGCATCTTTTAAATTTTTAATAAATTTCTCTGGTTGATTAAACACATTAATAATTGTGTTTATTGCACCATTATTTGCATTAGACCATGTTCCTCTAGCAACTTTCTCAAACATCATATGAATTAATTCTTGATCTTCATCTCGATTTGTGTAGATTAAAGCAGCTCCTATTCTCATTCCATATGCTGTTAAAGATTTAGAACCTGAAAATGCAAATATAATAGCAACATTGTCATTAATTTCTCTAAATACTTCCATATAGTCACGAGAACGTTCAAAATCAGCACTATAATCAATATATGCAATATCATTAATAATTGTTACTGTTTTTCCATCTTGAGCTATTTTATTACTAAAATGAATTAATTCTCTCCATTTTTCAATTCCCATTGAATACCCTGTTGGATTATGGCATGGATCATTAACTACAACTGTAATATTTTTTTGAGTAAGAGCAACATCTGCCATTGCTTTTTTGATTGTATCTAAAGAAAAAATTCCATTTTCAAAACACGCACATTTTTTAGCAACTCCCCCGTGCGAATCCATAATAATTTCATAAGGACCCCAAAAAATATCGGGCATGATAATAAAATCATTTAGTCGAACTAATTCAGAAAAACACATTTTCAATGCCCCTGTTCCTCCAGGAGTAGCAACAACTTTACTTTTTTTCAAAAAATCATGTTTTTGAAAAATCCAACTTTTTACAGCATTTGCATATTCCTCTCCTCCATCTACAGCAGGTGCATATGCAGCTTTTTTTCGGTCTTCAAGTTGATTAAACGCTTGATAAAAGTGCTCATGAATTGCTAAAGTTTGGTCTTCATTATATAAAGTTCCTAATGTAGCATTTATTACATCAAATCCGTTAGCTTTTGCTTCAAAAGCTAACTTAGCAATTTTAAAAATACGATCTTTTTTTACTTCTTGTATTGTTTCAGTTTTTAAAAATTTCATAATTTGCTCCATAAATTTATTTAAACTCACATCTAAGATGTGAGTTGATATCTTTTATAAAACTTAGGGAAGAGATTTTCCCTGAATACCAGGTGGGCAAACTGTTTGTTACTTCAGGATTCCTAATTCAGTGAAAAGGCCTTCAACACCATAACAAAACTCCGTAATCCCTATCTCAAATTGTAGGAAAACTGTTATCCCTAAGTCACTAATATTATACCATATTTTAACTGTTTTTTATAGCAGAGTGTATAATAAAAAGCGATAAAATTTATCGCTTATTTAACCTCAATAATTTTCATGGCGTTTGTAGCACCACTTCCTACTGGATATCCAGCAGTAATAATAATGTGTTGTCCTGGTAAAATACCATTTTCTTTTGCAATTTTACATGCTAATTCAATTTCATTTTCTTGTGTATTTCTTGTTGTCTCTAATACTGTATTTACTCCAAAGTTCAATGCTAAACTTCTTTGTGTTTCAGCATCAAATGTTACGGCAAAAATTGGGGCATTAGGACGGAATTTAGAAATACGACGAGCAGTATTTCCACTTGATGTAAATGCCACGATACCAGCGATATCTAATTCAGTAGAAATCTCACTTGTAGCAATTGCAATCGCATCTTGTTTTGTTCTTGTGCTTGTTTCAATTGAATTTCTTAATTTTTCTTTGTAGTTTAAGATTTTCTCAATTCCAGTTGAAATTGTAACCATTGTTTGTACAGCTTCAATTGGGTAATCTCCAGCTGCTGATTCTCCAGATAACATAATTGCATCTGTTCCATCAAATACTGCATTCGCAACGTCGCTTGCTTCTGCACGAGTTGGTCTTGGATTAAAAGTCATTGAATCTAACATATGTGTAGCTGTAATAACTGGTTTTCCTAATTCATTTGCACGTTTAATCATTGCTTTTTGATAAATTGGTACTAATTCAAAACTTACATCCACTCCTAAATCTCCACGAGCAACCATAATTCCATCTGCATGCTCTAAGATTTCATCTAAGTTATCAAATCCTTCTTGGTTTTCAATCTTAGCAATAATTTGAATATGTGTATTTCCTTCTTCTTTTAAAATGTTACGAATTGCAATTACATCCTCTTTACGACGAGTAAAACTTGCAGCAATGTAATCTACACCTTGTTGACACCCAAAACGAATATCTGCTTCATCTTTTGGAGAAATAAATGGCATAGATAACTTAACATTAGGTAAGTTACATCCTTTTTTAGATTTTAAGAATCCTGCATTTTCAATACGACATTTTAATAATCCATCTTGTTTATCAATTACAGTTAAACGCATTTTTCCATCATCTACTAACACAGTAGATCCAACTTGTAAGTCATCAAATACTTCTGGACATTGAACATGCACACGCTCTTTTGTTCCTAAGATTTTTTCACGAACTAATGTTACTTCATCTCCAATTTTGTATTCTTCAGCACCATTTTCAAATTCACCTAAACGAACTTCAGGTCCTTTAGTATCTAATAAAATAGCAATATTTTTTCCTAATTTTTCAGATACTTTACGAATATTTTTAATACGGTTTCCATGTTCTTCAAAATCACCGTGTGAGAAGTTTAAACGGATAACATTCATTCCCGTTAAAACTAATTTCTCTAACATTTCTTCACTTTCACTACTTGGTCCAATTGTACAAACAATTTTTGTTTTTCTCATCATTTTTTTATCCTCCCTAAATTAAACGACTAAATAAGTTTTGCAGTTCTTTTCTAGAACTTCTTGGTGTATCTAAAGCTTCTTCAATTGGAACTGAAATGATTTTATTGTTACGAATTGCAACACATAATCCCCCTTTTCCTTCCATTAATAAATCTACTGCTTTTTCTCCCATCTGAGATGCTAACACACGATCAAATGGAGTAGGTGATCCACCTCGTTGAACATGTCCTAAAATAGTTGCTCTTCCTGAAAAACCTGTGTTTAAACTTACTTTTTTTGCAAAAGCATGAACATCAGTAATTTTTTCAGATATTACAACAATTGCATGTCTTTTTTTCACTTTTTCATAGAAATGCTGTAACTGTGCTAATACTTCCGTTTCTTCAAACCCTGTTTGTTGTGTCACAACAATTTCAGCTCCTGTTGCAATTCCAGCCCATAAAGCTAAATCTCCACAACGGTTTCCCATTACCTCAACAATAGAGCAACGATTATGACTTGATGAAGTATCGCGTAATTTATCGACTGCATCTACTACAGTTTCTAAAGCTGTATTAAATCCAATTGATAAATCAGAACAAGAAATATCATTATCAATTGTTCCTGGTAATCCGATACAATTAATTCCCATCTCTGTTAGGGCTAATGCCCCTCGATATGAACCATCTCCTCCGATTACTACAATTGCTTCAATTCCATGTTTATTTAAATTCTCTATTGCAATTTTTCGTACAGATTCTTCCTTAAATTCTGGTAAACGAGCCGATCCTAATTTTGTTCCTCCACGGTCTAAAATATCACTAACATCGCTACGCTTGATTTGTTCAATTTTATTTTCTACCAAACCTTTATATCCATCATAAATTCCAAACACTTCAATTCCATGATTTAACGCAACACGCGTTACAGATCGAATTGCAGCATTCATTCCTGGAGCATCTCCTCCAGATGTTAAGATTCCAATACGTCTTACCATTTTGTAATCCTCCACTCTTGCACGCTATATATCATACCACATTTAAATACAATTTTCTACTGTAATTGCATAATTCAACAATTTTTTTAATCATTTATAACGACGATTATTTCCAACCATTTGAATTTCTACACTTAAAGCTCTAATTCGCTCTATTACTCTAGCAGCATTGTCACTATAATCTGTACGATACTTATCTGTTTTATAAATCGTTTCTAAATTTTCAATCGTATGATTACTTGTAAAGAAAGTTAATTTTTTATGGTTTAATCGCTCATCTAATACAGAAAATAATACCGTATCTCTGCCAAAATCATCCACAATCTCACTTCCTATATCATCGATTAATAAAATAGGTACAGTTACAATCTTATTAAAATATTGTTCAAATTCTTCACTTTTATTACGGTTTGCAAAATTTAAAATTAAATTATTAACACGAATACTATAAACTTTTTGATTATATTCCTTAATAAAATAATTTAAAAATGCATGTAATAAATATGTTTTACCAATTCCCATCGAACCATATAAAAAGACTCCTTTATTTTCTTTATAACTGTTTAAAATTTTAGCCATCACTTGCTTATAATCATTACTTTCCTTTTTCGCAATTTCAGACACATCTGCTAATAAATG
>JBHALC010000036.1:0-5031 GCA_041827565.1 Erysipelotrichaceae bacterium | reverse complement strand
TATTTTGAATTGGGTAAAGATTTTATTAGTGTTACTTCTTCTGCAAGTCAAACTTTGCCAGCTAATGCTACAAATATGGCATTAAAAGCGTTAGTATTAGATAGTGTAATTCTTACAATTTTCTTACTAATCTTTATTGTATTAGTATTAAGAATTATTGATTTAAGAAGATATGAGAAAAAAGAGGCGAATTAGAAATTTGCCTCTTTATTTAGTTTATAGATTTCTTTTAATCCTTTAAAAGTAAGTTCTGGATCATATGTATCAATTAAATCTGTTTCATTATAGATGATTCGACCTAATCCTCCAGTTGCTACTACTTTTAAATTTGGTTTATTTAATTCTTCTTTCATTTTAGTAATAATATATTCGCATTGTCCAATATATCCATATACGATTCCAGCTTGCATACTGTGAATCGTATTTTTAGCTAAAATACTTGCTGGTTTTGCGATTTCAATTTCAGGTAACTTAGCAGTTTGTCCCCAAAGGGCATTTGCGCTAATTCCAATTCCAGGTGCAGTTACTCCTGCAATAAATTCTTTTTTTTCATTAATATAGTCATAAGTTGTAGCAGTACCAAAGTCAATCACTAAAATATCACTGCCATATTCCATTACTGCTCCTACTGCATCCACAATTCGATCTGGGCCAACTTCTTTAGGGTTGTCTGTACGAATAGAAATACCAGTTTTAATTCCTGCTCCTACAATTAATGGTTCTTTTTCTAAATATCTACGAATAGCATTTGTAAAGGAATGCATCATTTTTGGTACAACACTTGAGATGATAACATCTTGAATTTGGGTTACTTCTAAATTAGCCATTGAAACGAAGTTTAAAAGAACTAAGCCATATTCATCTGAAGTTCGTTCCATTTTGGTTGTCATTCTAAAACTTTTTAGTAAAATATCTTGATTATATACACCTAAAGTAATATTAGTATTACCTACATCTACAACTAATAACATGATTTTCTCCTTATTTAATTACTTTTTTTAATGTGATGATTGCAGCACTTGCAACGATTGCAGCTACAATTGCTTCAACACTACCGTTGATTGAAATGATTGAAATAATTAATTGATTAAATGCATCACCGCTTAATCCTAATATTTTTTGATATCCTGTATTAAAGAATAATAAAATAAATCCTATTACAAGTAAGGTATGGATAATTGAAGTGATAAAACATACAATAGGTGTAATGATTTGTTGGTGTGATTTAATTTTAGATAATATAAATCCTGGAATAAACCCAATGATAATTCTTGGCACAAATACTACAATTAAACTAAAGAAATTTCCCCCAACAGCTAGTGGTGAGAATAAAAAAGCATGTGGTAGTGGTGTAGTGCTTGCTGTAATCATGGATAATAATCCAAAAATAAACCCTAGAATCATACCTTCTTTAATTCCAAGTAATGCTGATGCAATGATTACTGGAATATGTAGAGTAGTAATCTCTATTGTGAAAATTCTAATTAAACCTAAACTTGGAACAGACCATAGTATCAGCTCAATTGCGATAAATAGTGCTAGTAAAACTAGTCTTTTAGTGTTTTTTTGCGTCATATTTCCTCCTACTGTCGCTCATATAGATGCAACGCTTTGCAAAAATAATTAATTTTCAAATAAAATTAATCACTAGTATTATAACAAAATGAGTTTGATTATTAAAGTAATTTGTTTTTAAGTGTGTTATAATATTTGTTGGAGGATGTATAAAAATGAAAAAAATCGCTTTAATGTGTGACTCAGGAGCTGATATAACAGTTCAGGAAGCACAGAAATTAAACCTATTTGTGGTAAGATTACCAATCTTTGTGGATGATGTACAATATGAAGAAGGAGTAACATTAGATCATAATCAATTAGCGTCAATTTTAGATGAAGGAAGAGTAGCAAAAACAAGTCAACCAAGTCCTGGTTATTTAAAGGAAATGTGGGATGAAATCTTAAAAGAATATGATGAGATTTTTTATGTTCCAATTGCAGTATCATTAAGTGGGACATATAATGTGGCTAAAACATTATCAAAAGAATATGGAGATCGTGTTACGGTAATTAATTCTACTTTTGCAACATTTGCGGTAGTAGATTTATTGATGGATATCAAAGCTTTAATTGAAAAAGGTGTAGATACGAAGGAAATTGCTCGTCGTATTGAAAATGAAGTTAAGATGGAGGCATTTTTCTTACCATTTGACTTGCATACTTTAAAGCGTGGTGGTAGAATAAGTCCAGCGATAGCTGCATTAGCAGGATTCTTAAAAATTCAAGTTTTATTACGATTAAATGAAGAAGGTTCGATTGCACAGTTAGATAAAACTCGCTCTGTTTCTAAGGCTCAAAACTTATTAGCAGAAAAAGCAGTAGTAGATAATCCGGATGATTATCATTGGGGTGTTTTACATTCAAGTTATTTGGAGTCTGCTGTTAAAATTCAATCATTATTAAAAGAAAAAATGAATAGAGAATTTAGAATTAGAGAAATACTAGCGATTATTCGTGCACATACAGGAAATAAGACATTAGGAATCTATCGCATTAAAAAATTAAGATAGGAGTAGTATATGAAAAAAATTGCAGTAATGTTAGATTCTTCTTCTGATTTATCACCTGAAGTAGCTGAAGAATTGGGGATTCATGTGTTGAGAATGCCAGTTGTAGTAAATGATGTAAGTTATATTGAACATGAAGAAATATCAATTGAGCAGCTATCAGATGCATTAGAAAAAAATCAAAAAGTTGCTACAACTCAAGCGAGTCCTGGTAGAATTGAACAAGTTTGGGATGAGGTATTAAAAGATTACGACCAAATTTTATTTATGCCGATTTCAAATAAATTGAGTGGTTCAAATGCAACAGCGGCTTCACTTGCTTTAGAGGAAAAATATCTTGGGCGTGTCATTGTGGTACAATCTCGCTATGTGGCTTATGCACAAGTACCATTAGCGATTGAAATGAAAAAATTAATTGATCAAGGTGTGAGTTTAGAAGAAATTAAATCACGAGTTGAAAGTGAGATTAATGAAGATGCATTCATTGTTCCTTATGATTTAAATACATTTAAAAATAGTGGGCGTATTAAACCAGCAGTTGCTGCATTAGCAGGATTATTGAAAATTCAAGTTATTTTACATTTTGACCATGAAGGGAAGATTGAGCAATTAGATAAAGTTCGAACACTTTCTAAAGCATATAATGTAATGTTTGAACATGCAATTAATGTAGAAAGGTTTGAAGATTATCACTGGGGAATTGTACATTCAGATTATGAAGAAGAAGCATTAAAATTACAAGAAAGATTACAAGAAGTAATAAAACAACCGGTTGAAGTTACGAGAATTCGAGCTGTAATTCGTGCTCATACTGGAAATAAAACGATTGCAATTTATCGTATCAATAAACTAAAATAGCAAATGAAAGTATGTGATTTTTTCATATGCTTTTTATCTTTTTTGTTTACATTTAGTTTCACAGCATTTTCTTGTTTTAAAGTTGATAAATTTATCGGAATACAGTATTATATATATTAGTATAGTATTATATAGAAGGGGGAGTAATGATGTTAATTGTTTATGATTCACTAACAGGATTAAGTAAAAAAACAGCTTTATTATTAGATAAAAATGCACTCTCCGTTAAAGAAATTACAACAATTAATCAAGATTGTTTATTGATTACACGAAGTATTGGATTTGGAAATGTTCCAGTAACAACATTAGAATTTGTGCGTAAAAATTTACCTTATATTAAAGGTGTTGCTGTGAGTGGGAATAAAAATTGGGGAACCAATTATGGTGCTGCTGGAGATAAAATTCAAAAAGAATTTGGTATTCCATTAGTATTGAAATTTGAAGCTTTTGGAATGAAGGAAGATATTGAATATTTGAAAAAATGGATAGGAGAAAATTGCAATGAGTGAAAAGTATAAAATTCCCAAATGGATAATTGAAAATAGCCAGATTGTGGATGAAAATGGAAATATTAAAGATTTAAAGAAAGATCAAGAAGCGTGTGAAACATATTTAAAAGAGGCAATTTTACCTAACTATTTAAAATTTTCAACACCACAAGAGAGATTAGATTACTTAATTGAACATGATTATTATGAAAGTGAATTTTTTAAATCATATACTCCTGAACAATTAGATGAAATTTATCGTTATGCATATGATCATCCCTTTAAATTTAAGTCTTATATGGGTGCTTTTAAATTTTATAATGATTATGCGATGAAAAATAAAATGAAGGATAAATATTTAGAAACTTATGAAGATCGTTTAGTTGTAATTGCGTTGTATCATGCACAAGGTGATTTTATTCGTGCAATGGATATGTTAAAGGCATTATTAAAACAAGTGTTTATTCCAGCTACACCGACATTTTTAAATACTGGTAAAAAACATCGTGGAGAATTTGTAAGTTGTTTCTTATTAGAAATGGGAGATAGCTTAAATGATATTTCGCGTGTTTTAGAGTTTTCAATGCAATTATCTAAATTAGGTGGAGGAGTTTCAATTCATTTATCTAATTTAAGAGCAAAAGGTGAAGATATTAAAAATATTAAACATGTTGCTAAAGGTGTAGTTGCTGTTGCAAAATTATTAGATAATGGATTTAGATATGCAGATCAAATGGGTCAACGCCAAGGAGCTGGAGCAGTATATTTAAATGTATTCCATTCTGATATTGAAGATTTCTTAAATAGTAAGAAAATTAATGCTGATGATGATGTGCGTTTAAAAACTTTATCTTTAGGAGTAGTAATTCCAGATAAAATGATTGAATTGGCTCGTGAAAATAAAAAAATGGCTTTATTTTACCCACATACAATAAAAAAAGAGTATGGTGAAGATTTTGGTGATTTAGCAATTAATATGGATCGTTATTATGATGAGTGGGTTGCCAATCCAAATGTTGGGAAACGATATATTGACCCTCGTAAATTGTTAGATTTAATTGCAACAGTACAAGGAGAAAGTGGATATCCATATATCATGTTTGCAGATAATGTGAATAAAG
>JBHALC010000035.1:0-4990 GCA_041827565.1 Erysipelotrichaceae bacterium | reverse complement strand
TTTTTGAAGAATTTGTGAAAGTGTTAAAAGGAGAATAATATGCCAAAAAGAGATGATATTAAAAAGATTTTAATTATTGGATCTGGTCCAATTATTATTGGTCAAGCAGCAGAATTTGATTATGCAGGAACTCAGGCATGTATTGCTTTAAAAGAAGAAGGGTATGAAGTTGTATTAATTAACTCTAACCCAGCAACGATTATGACGGATAAAGTAATGGCAGATAAAGTTTATATTGAACCAATTACGTTAGAATTTGTGAGTCGTATTATTCGTAAAGAAAAACCAGATGCACTTTTACCAACGTTAGGTGGGCAAATAGGATTAAATATGGCAATTGAATTGGCTGAATCTGGAATTTTAGAAGAGTGTGGAGTAGAACTTTTAGGAACAAAATTAGAGTCGATTCAGCAAGCAGAAGATCGTGATTTATTTAGAGAATTAATGCGTGAATTAAATCAACCAGTTCCAGAAAGTGTGATTGTGAATAATGTGAGTGATGCTCTTGAATTTGGGAAAACTTGTGGGTATCCATTAATTGTTCGTCCTGCATTTACGATGGGAGGAACTGGTGGAGGAATTTGTGATAATGAAGAACAATTATCAGAAATTGTAGAAAATGGATTACATTATTCCCCAGTAAATCAATGTTTAATTGAAAAATCTATTGCAGGATATAAAGAAATTGAATATGAAGTAATGCGTGATAGTAATGATACAGCAATTGTAATTTGTAATATGGAAAATGTGGATCCAGTAGGAATTCATACTGGAGATTCAATTGTTGTGGCTCCAGTACAAACTGTAAGTGATGTTGAAAACGAAATCTTAAAAAAAGCTGCATTAGATATTATTCGTGCATTAAAAATTGTGGGAGGATGTAATGTTCAGTTAGCGTTAGATCCACATTCATTTAATTATTATGTTATTGAGGTAAACCCTCGTGTATCTCGTTCTAGTGCATTAGCAAGTAAAGCAACAGGATATCCAATCGCTAAAATTGCAACAAAAATGGCAATTGGTCTTACATTAGATGAAATTATTAACCCAGTAACAAACTGTAGTTATGCAAGTTTTGAACCAAGTATTGATTATATTGTTACTAAAATTCCAAGATTTCCATTTGATAAATTTGAAAAAGGAAATCGTCATTTAACAACTCAAATGAAAGCAACAGGAGAAGTAATGGGAATTGGTCGCACATTTGAAGAATCATTATTAAAAGCCATTCGTAGTTTAGAATATGGAGTGCATCACTTAGGTCTTCCTAATGGAGAAGAGTTTGAATTAGAATATATTTTAAAACGAATTAAAAAAGCGGGTGATGAGCGTTTATTCTTTATTGGTGAAGCATTAAGAAGAAATGTTTCTGTAGATACATTACATGAATTAAGCCAAATTGATCGTTTCTTCTTAGATAAAATGAATCATATTATTGAAATTGAATCTCAATTGAAAGAAAATACTTGGGATAAAGAGTTAATTATTAAAGCAAAAAAATATGGATTCTCAGATAAAGTGATTGCACATCGTTTTAAATCTAATGAAGATACAGTATATCAATATCGTTTAGAAAATAATATTGTACCTGTATATAAGAAAATTGATACATGTGCAGCTGAGTTTGAAAGTGATACACCTTATTTCTATTCAAGTTATGAATTTGAGAATGAGTCAATTGTTTCTAGTAAAGAAAAAGTAATTGTGTTAGGAAGTGGTCCAATTCGTATTGGACAAGGGGTAGAGTTTGATTATGCTACAGTACATGCAATTAAAGCAATTCAAAAATTAGGATATGAGGCAATTATTATTAATAATAATCCTGAAACAGTATCAACGGATTTCTCAATTTCTGATAAATTATATTTTGAACCTTTAACACAAGAAGATGTAATGTCTATTATTAATTTAGAAAAACCTTTAGGAGTGATTGTACAATTTGGTGGACAAACGGCAATTAATTTAGCAGATAAAATTGCTAAATTTGGTGTAAATATTTTAGGAACATCTTTAGAAGCGATAGACCGTGCTGAAAATCGTGATAAATTTGAAGCTTTATTATCTAGTACTCAAATTCCTCAACCATTAGGTAAAACTGCATTTGATGTTGAAACATCTATTAAATATGCAAATGAAATAGGATATCCAGTTTTAGTTCGTCCTTCTTATGTATTAGGGGGGCGTGCAATGGAAATCGTAACGAATGATGAAGATTTAAGAAAATATATGCAAACAGCAGTGAAAATTAATCCTGAATATCCAGTATTAATTGATCGTTATATTTTAGGAAAAGAAATTGAAGTGGATGCAATTAGTGATGGAAAAACAGTAGTAATTCCTGGAATTATGGAACATATTGAAAAAGCAGGGGTTCACTCAGGTGATTCAATTGCAGTATACCCAAGTTTTACAATTTCACAAAATGTAATTGATAAAATTAGTGAATATACAATTAAAATCGCGAAAGAGTTAAATATTATTGGATTATTAAATATTCAATATGTAGTTCAAAATGAAGATGTATATGTATTAGAGGTAAACCCTCGTGCAAGTCGTACCGTGCCTTTCTTAAGTAAAATTACAGAAATTAATATGACAGAAGTTGCAACAAAAGCAATATTAAATCATCAAATTACTTTAAAAGAAGGATTAGTGGAAAATAAATCTGGATTCTATGTTAAAGCCCCAGTATTCTCGTTCTCTAAATTAAAAGATGTAGATACTACTCTTGGCCCTGAAATGAAATCAACAGGGGAAGTGATGGGGAAAGATTCCACAGTTGAAAAAGCAATTTATAAAGCATTAGTAGCATCTGGAATAAAAATTAAAGATTATGGTAAAGTTTTATTCACAATTGCAGATAAAGATAAACAAGAGGCAAGTGAGCTTGCGAAAAAATTCGTAGATTTAGGATATGATATTGTTGCGACTGAAAATACTGCTAATTACTTTAGAAATCAAGGAATTCCAGTTGAAACTGTAGGTAAAATAGGTAGTGCATATTCTGTATTAGATATCATTCATAAAAAACAAGTTGAATTAGTAATTAATACTACTACATTAGGTAAAGAAGTGAATCGTGATGGATTTAAAATTAGAAGAGAAGCAGTTGAAAATGCAGTAGCTTGTTTAACTTCATTAGATACAGTAAGTTTCTTATTGAAAACATTAAAATCAATGATTATGAATGTGAGGGAAATTTAATGAAATCTGTTTTAGCTAAAATTATTGAGCATCGTGCATTATGTCATAATATTTATAAATTAGTCGTAGAAGGTGATTTTGAAAATTGCCTTCCAGGACAATTTATGCATGTAAAAATTGACTGTTTTACATTAAGAAGGCCAATTTCGATTAATGAAATTAATGGAAATCAAATTACAATAATCTATAAAGTAGTGGGAGAAGGTACAGATAAACTAACTCATTTTGAAGTTGGTGAATCTTTAGATATTTTAGGTCCTTTAGGAAATGGTTATGATTTACAACAAGTTGAAGGTAATCGAATTGTATTGTTTGGTGGAGGAGTAGGAGTTCCTCCAATGTATGAACTTTCAAAACAATTGACACAATTAGGAAAAGAGGTAATTCATATTTTAGGATTTCAAAGTAAACAAGATGTTTTTTATGAAGAGGAATTTTCAAAATTAGGAAAAACAATTGTGACTACGGTAGATGGTAGTTATGGAGTACAAGGTTTTGTGACAAGTGTATTAAAAGAAGAAGAGTTTGACTTTTATTGTGCATGTGGACCAGAACCGATGCTACTTGCTTTGGAAAAAACTTATCCAAATACGAAAGGATTTATTTCGATTGAAAATCGTATGGCATGTGGAATTGGAGCATGTTATGCATGTATTTGTGGTAAGAAAAATGAAGATTATACTCGAGTTTGTATTGATGGTCCAGTTTACCCTGCTGGTGAGGTGAAATTATGCGATTAAATGTGAAATTACCTGGATTGGATTTAAAAAATCCAATTATTCCAGCTAGTGGATGTTTTGGATTTGGTGAAGAATATGCAAAATTATATGATTTATCTATTTTAGGTTCAATTATGATTAAAGCAGCAACATTAGAGCCACGTAGAGGTAATCCAACTCCACGTGTTGCAGAAGTGAGTAGTGGAATGTTAAATGCAATTGGATTACAAAACCCTGGAGTAGATAAGATTATTGAAGAGAAGCTTCCATTTTTACAACAATTTAATATTCCAATTATTGCTAATGTTGCTGGAAGTAGTGAAGAGGAATATGTTGAGGTAGCTCGTAGAATTTCAAGAGCACATCCTATTGCTGCTTTAGAATTAAACATTTCTTGTCCCAATGTAAAAGAGGGCGGAATAGCTTTTGGAAGTGATCCTGAAACAGCAAAACGATTAACTCGTTTAGTAAAAGAAGTTAGTGCTGTTCCAGTTTATGTTAAACTTTCTCCAAATGTGACGGATATTAAGGCAATGGCTAAAGCAGTTGAAGAAGGTGGAGCAGATGGAATTACGATGATTAATACTTTAGTTGGTATGCGTTTAGATAAAAAAAGCGGAAAACCAATTATTGCGAATAAGACAGGTGGATTAAGTGGAGCAGCAATTAAACCAGTTGCAATTCGTATGATTTATGAAGTAAGTCAAGTTGTAAATATTCCAATTATTGGAATGGGTGGAATTTATGATGAGTGGGATGTGATTGATTTTATTTCTGCTGGTGCTAGTGCAGTTGCCGTAGGAACAGCAAATTTCACTGATCCTTATGTATGTAAAAAGATTATTGAGAATTTAGAAAAAGCTTTAGATGAGTTAGGTGTTAATCATCTTTTAGAATTGAAAGGAAGGGCGTACCGTGAATAAAACAATTATTGCATGTGATTTTAGTAGTGAAGAAAGTTTATTTAAATTATTAGATGAATTTAGTGAACCAGTATATGTGAAACTTGGAATGGAAATTATTTATAAATTAGGATTTGGAATTATTGAGAAAATTAAACAAAGAAA
>JBHALC010000034.1:0-10168 GCA_041827565.1 Erysipelotrichaceae bacterium | reverse complement strand
CATTAAATTCGAAAAAAATATCATCTACTTTTTCAATCAAATTTGTCTGCTCATTTAGTTTAACCATCGAAATAACATCCACTTTATTCTTTATTATTCCAAAAAAACTAGAGTTTAATTCGATACTATTTTTTATTTCTACTCCTCTAGCATCAACATGATTATAAATTACTATCGAAACAAATAAAATAAAAATACTCAAAATGATTACTTTAATTTTTTTTCTAAATAGTAAAATATTAACTATTACTCCTAATATTACCAGAAAAATCAATACAAACTGTATCTTAACTAATAAATCCTTAATCACAAGTAATTCTAGAGCTCTTTGTTCAAGCATATTATCTCCCCTTTCCTTTACTAGATACTAACACATTTTCATCTTTTTGTAAACCCCTTTCTTAAAAAATGTTTTTTACAATAAAAAAAGACTATTTTTTACAAATAGTCTAATTTTTATTTAATATCTCACTAATTAATCGATTAAATTCTTTATTTTCTTGTTCTCCTTGTATCACATTTACATCACTTCCAAATGTAGAAGAACTTAAAGATAAAATAGGAGGAGCTTGTAGTAATTTATATTTATTTCGATTCATCGTATTTACAACCCATTTAATATCATCCACAAATTTTTGTGAGTCATCTAATCCATGATATTCAATCCATTTTTCTACTTCTTGTGGTAAAGTTTGATTTAAATACATTTCTAAGAATTCATTGATAGTAAATGACTTGTTTAAATGTTCAACAATATAATCATGATAAAACCATTTCATTGGATCAAATTGGTTACTTTGTAATTCAGCACTCGGTTTTTGAATCCATGTCATGTCTTCTTGTGGAAGCAAATCAGAAGGAATAATTTCATCATTCATTACTTTATTAATTTCTTTTGCTAATTCAAATAATGAAACTTTTGTTAAGTCAGCTAGCGGAGAAATTGCACCAATCATATCTCCATACATTGTAGCATATCCCAATGCTGTTTCTACTTTATTTCCATTATTCACAATCACTCCATTTTCAATCGAAGCAAAACTTGAAAGCAGATGACCACGAATACGAGCTTGAATATTTTGCATTGTTAAATCACTATATTCTTCATATCCATAATCTGATAAAACTCCACTTGTTGCTTCTACTAATTTAGTAATATTTCCTTCTCTGTACTGGATTCCTAATTTTTCTGCAAGTTTTTTAGCAATATTTTTAGTAGAGTTCGTATTATATTTTGTAGCCATATTATAACCAATTACACGATACTTATCAAAAGCCAAACACAATAATGCCGCACTTATTGTACTATCTAATCCTCCTGACAATCCAATAATCCAATTAAACCTTTTTTGGAATACTTGATTATCAAATTCTTGCAGTGCAAAAATAATCGTATCTAAAAGTGTATGATTTCTATCAATTTTTTCTTCAGCATCAATAATACTTGATTCAAGTTTATCATGTCTTAAAACTGTTGTTCCATTACAATTTACTTGTACCATCCCATCAAAAACAATTACATTTTTGTTGTAATTCTCACATCCAAAATGATTAATATAGATTCCATTTTGAGGAATAATTTTTTCTTTTCCTATTTCATCATTTCCAAAACTAATTGCAAATTCATCACTAATAACATCAAATCCAATTGTAATTTTCTCATTATTTAATAATAGTGTTCTTTGATTTTCACCTTCCTCATAAAAGTGAGACTCATCAAAAAAACGCTGATTACGATTTTTCTTATTTATTACATAAAATTCATTATCTTTAGCAATTAAAATAGATTGAGATTTTTCATATAAATTTCCCCATACAACATATATTTCTTTTGCAAGTTTTTTTATTTTTTCATTATAACTTAAGATATCTTCTTTAATCTTATTATCTTTAATTAAATCCCCAACAAATACTCCTGTTATACAATTTGAAGGAAAAATAACCATTTCATACTGTTTTTTTATTGCATACTGAATCTTACTTTGAATTTCAATAAAATTTTCTTCAAATTTCCTTTGCTTTATATTTTGTTTTATAATTAATGTTTTCATAATTAACTTTCACCTATACGTTCTAATAATGTATCAATATCCACAAATTGATATCCTTCTGCTAATAATTCAGGAATTAACCTCTTAGTTGCTTCAACACTTGAGTCATACAAATCATGGAATAGCACAATACTATTTTCTTGAATTCCACTACGAACATT
Organism: Erysipelotrichaceae bacterium; assembly: GCA_041827565.1. Lineage (GTDB taxonomy): Bacteria > Bacillota_I > Bacilli_A > Erysipelotrichales > Erysipelotrichaceae > CAMCRE01. The sequence continues at coordinate 7,956 of JBHALC010000034.1, read as the reverse complement.
TTGATATACTGCTTCAGTATTATGCTTATTTCTCCAATCTTGTGAATCTACAGTCCATAAAACACTTTTTTTATCAAATAACGCTTTTGTTTTATCATCCATAAATCCACCTGGAGGTCTTAAAGTGGTTGTATCCACTCCAATTACCTTAAAAATAGCATCCTCCGTCTTTTCAACTTCTTCTATTGCTTTTTCGGGACCAATTGTAGTTAAATTTTCATTTACTAATCCTGGATGAGTATACGTATGATTTGCGATTGTATGTCCATCTAAATAAGTTTTTAAAATTTTATCTGGATAGCGATCTACTAATTCTCCAATAACATAAAATGTAGCAGGAATATTATGCTGTGTAAATAAATCTCTAATACGGTCATGATTATTATTTAATGGACCATCATCATAAGTAAAAGCAATCATTTTTTTTGTTTTATCATAATTAAATTTTTTAGGTTTTAACTTATTTTTGGTGTATAATGATTTAATTCCATTTCCCGGTTTAAATAATCGAGTATGACTTAACACCACTTTTAAATTATCTACTATTACTGCATCATCTTCTAACTTAATTTTCTCCTTATTAAGGTTATCAATATTCTCTTTTGGAAATATTTGTCTTAATAAGTAAGTATCTCTTCTAAAAATATCATTAAATTTAATCTCTTTATCATTTACAATATTATAAATTAACGACTCTGATTTTAATTTCTCATTCTCCTTACTTAAAGAACAATCTACTTGTACTAATGTATTATAAAATAGCTTTGTACTACAATCACTAACATATCCTTGTCCATCTAAACCTTCTTGAAAAGATGAAATCTTGCTGTTTACTAGAGTCGTTAAATTTTCATTATCAAAATTAAATTCAGGATATGTAATAATATCATTATATTTTTCAACATAAGTTCCATACTGCTTATTTTCAGAATTTAAAATCATTTCCTTTTTCTTGAATAAAAAATTACTCACTTGAAAGATTGCAAATAAAATTACAATCACCATTATACATATAACAATAATACCTCTATATCTTATTCTTCTTCTCATTTACATCACTTCCTTTATGGGTATAAAATTTCATTTTTAATTGAAGAAATTTCCTCTATTTTTGTCATTTCAATATAAGGAATCTCTGATTTAAATTGATCCATATATCTTTTTTTTATTATTCCATCGATTCTAACCCATTTTCCTTTTTCAGGAATTTCAATATGATTGGGATTTTCATTTCTAATTCCTAATGCAGCTAAATCTGCTGCACAACAAACCATAATGTTACGAATTGGTAAATAATAATCTTCGTATTTATCAAAAATTTTAGCGTTATAAGTTACTTTTTTATCAATATATTTATCTAAATTAGTATTCAAATCATAAAACCATTTTAAATAATCTTCATTTCTAATAATTAAATTTTCTTCACTATAATACTTCTCTAATAAACTTTTTTCTGTTTTTGTTGCTATTTTTTGTGTCTCTACTCTTGTTGTAATCGGTGCACTTGTTGGGAAAACTACCACAAAAATAAAAACTAAAATCATTAAGATATTAATCTTTATTTGAAATCCATGTTTATATTCAAATGTCATACGAATAAAAGATATTGTAATTAAAATCAGTACAAAACTTGTAATCCATAAATAAATATTAAAACGTGGATGTACATAATTTTGAATATCATTTGTGATTAATAATTTTATCAACATTAATGAAATAACTAAGAAAAATAAAATATATACCACTGCATCCCAATTTCTTTTTCTCATAAATAAATCACCACAATCACAAATAATACTGCAACAACAATAATTGATACAATATAATGAATTAAAAATTTCTTATTAAATCCATTTTTCAACAATAATAAATTTTTAATATCTAGCATTGGACCTAGACACATAAATAACACTGAAAACCAATATGGTAAATTAACGTTTAAACTTCGTGCTAAAAATGCATTACTTGTCGAACAAACACTAATAAAAATAGAAAATACTACTAACATCCCAAATAACAATATTGGATTACTAATATTTATTTGACTTTCTTGAATCATAACCTGGATAATCGTGGACAAAAAAGATCCAATAAATACATATTTCATTAATCGAATAAATTCTAAACCAGCATGTCTAAATAAAAGTTCTATTTTATTATTAGAAACACCAATGTAACCACTACTACAAGTAAAAATTGATAATCCTTCTTTTAGTAAAAATTGTTTTTTACTAAAAAAACTAAAATAAATTGAAACAACAATTGTAATCACTAATGTAACAATAATACGATGAAATACCGCTTCAAATGAAGCAAAAGCAAAATAAGTTGAAATTAATACTAATGGATTTAAACTAGTTGAAGCTAGTAAAAATGTAATAACTTGTGAAATCGGAACTTTTTTCTGTGCAAATCGAGTTGTAATCGGAACCATTGCACAATCACATACCGGCAAAAATCCAGATAATAAAATAGCAATAGGATATCCTAAAAAACGAGGATATTTTTTTAAAATTCGTTCAATTGTATATTCACTAATATAAAATTGAACCCATGTACTCACAAATACACCCAACAATAAAAATGGAACAGCTTGGATTAATATACTTGAAAAGATTGTAATTAATTTTGATAATTCATCTCTTTTAAATACTAAAATTAATGCAATCAACATAATTCCAATCCATAAATAGTTCCCTTTTTCTATTTTCGGATTTAAAACTTTAATTTGATTTAAAATTTCTTTCTTATTATTAGATTTTGTGATTAAAACTTCATCACTATTCACGATTTGACTGCTCATCAAATCAAATAAATTACGGATATAAAAATCATAAGTATATCCATCAATAAGATGCACCCATTTTAACTTTACTTCTTTAAAAATATCTAATTCAAGTAAATATTTTGGGTCCCATGTACCATTATATTCAATAATAATTTCATCAAACATATCTAAATCAAATAATGATTCATTAAGTTGGTTTAATTGTACCTTTTTTATCACAACATTTGAAAAGGTATTATATTCAACTTCTCCATACTCACAAGATAAAATTAAAACACGATGTTTCTTACCAACTAAATATTGATTAATATACGTTGTTTTACCTGCTTCTAAAAAGCCACTAACAACTAAACAGTTGGCCTTCATCTTCAACCTCTTTGTCATCTATAATCACAAAACTCGATATACTCTGTGCTTCAAATTCTTCTATTTTCATTTCATCACCAGCATATTCAAAATGCATCCATTTTCGATTTTCTAATAAAACAACACCTTTAGCACGTAAATATCTTTTTAATTTTATTCTTTCTAGAATAAAATTAAACTTTTCTACTGATATAGATTTATCAAAATAAAATACTCGATTAAAAAAAGGGATTTTAGACTTAATATATGGCTTAGTTTCACCTTTTTTTACTTCTAATTTATCAATTTCGAACTCATTCCATATTGTAGCTATAAAAATAGCATTATTATTCAATAATCGTAAATCACTTAATATAGAATCTAAATTGACCTTATCATTTATCCTACTTAAAACAATAATATTTCCATTTTGAATTTGATCTTTAAAAAAATATTCAAAATTTCTTAAATATAAATGAAATTTAACTGCATCTATAATCACAAATTTACGATCTATCTCAACATATTTTTCGCAAATTTGTAGAATATCACTTAAATTTGCAATTCCACTAGGTTCAATTACAATTCGATCTACTTTAATTGTATTAACGATTTCTCTTAAACTACTTTCAAAATCTCCACTAATATTGCAACAAATACATCCCGAATTTAATTCACGCAATTCATATCCATTTGCCCTTAATATTGTAGCATCAATTGAAATTTCTCCAAATTCATTTTCAATAATCAAGATTTTCTCATTATGATACAATTCTTTCATACATTTTTGAATCCAAGTTGTTTTTCCTGAACCCAAAAATCCAGAAACAATATCTAATTTCATCCTACCCTCTCCTTAATTATCATTTTTATTATAACATAGTTTATATTTATTTTCATAACATAATATTGCTAAAAAAAGAATTTTTTCAATCCTTTTTTCTAGCTTTTTCATATATTAATTTTGCAACTTCTTCTGGAATTACTTCTGATAATTCTTCAATTGAAGCATTTTTTATATGTGTAATGTTCTTAAAATGCCTTAGAAGTTTACTTTTTCTAGCCTCACCTAAACCTTTAATATCATCTAAAAATGACTTAAACATTGATTTAGAACGAACATTTTTATGAAATTGAATTACATAACGATGAATTTCATCTTGTATCCTAGTCAGTAAGAAAAAAACATCACTTTTTTTATCAATTTCGATTGATTCAAGCAGCTGATTAATTAATCCAGCACTTCGATGTTTATCATCTTTAACTAGTCCAAATATTGGAACAGTTAACCCTAAACTTTCAATTATTTCTACTGCTGCATTCACTTGCAGCATTCCACCATCCACAAAAATTGCATCAGGAAGTTTTCCATCCTCATTTAATAAACGGAAATACCTTCGATAAATTACTTCCTTCATTGAATGTAAATCCGAAATATATTCTTGTAACTTAAATTGTCGGTATTCTTTTTTTAAGAAAATTCCATTTTCTACTACAATCATACCACTAACATTATGACTACTAGCCATATGCGAATTATCAAATACCTCAATACGCTTTATTTTTAAGTTTAATAATTCATTCAACTTAATCCAAGTTTGAATGTTTTTATCTTCGCTTGAGTTTAATTTAAAATGGTTTTGTAATTGTTTCTTTGCATTTTCAAATACTGTTTCCAGCATTTTTCTTTTCTCCCCTTTTTGTGGTTGGTAAATTGGGATAATAATTTCTTTTAACAATGTAGTATCAACGTTAATTGGTAATATAATTTCCTTAGGAATTTCATTTTCTTCATAGTAATTTAACACAAAAGAAATAAATTCTTCTTCAGGCAATCGATAAATAGCAAAAACTTGAAATTGTCTTTCAATTAATTTACCTTGTCGAATCATAAATACTTGTACACACATATATCCATTTTCAAAGTAATAATTAAAAATATCTTTATTTGATTTATCTTTTAATTGCACTTGATTTTTACTAACTACATGATCTATTGATTGTAATAGTTCATATTTTTCTTTTGCTAGTTCAAACTCTAAATTTTCACTATGTACCAACATCTCTTTTTTTATTCTATTCTCAATCTCTTTTGTATCTCCATTTAAAAACCGCTTAATTTCTTCAATCACTTGATCACTAACTCGATATTGTGCTCGATAATTTCCTTTTTGATCTTTCAATTCATAAGAAGAAGATTCTTTTTCTATTAAATATCTACTCTCATATAAACCATAAAGTTGATTTAATAAGCGAATCGTATTTTTAGCATCAAGAACATTTGGAAATGGTCCAAAATAATATACATTTTTACTTTTGGGATTACGAATCGTCGATAAAACCGGATTAGCGTTAGGATCCAATTTTATGTATGGGTAAGTTTTCCCATCTTTTAATGCAATATTATATTTAGGATTATGCTTTTTTATTAAATTAATTTCAAGTAGTAATGAATCTTTTTCACTACTTGTTATAATATATTCAAAATCTCTAATTTCTTGAACTAAACGTTGTGTTTTACCATCATGTGCACCAGTAAAATATTGTTTCACTCGATTTTTTAATGATTTAGCTTTCCCAACATAAATAATTTGATTTTCTTTATCTTTCATTAAATAACAACCAGGTAAATCAGGAAGTAGTTTTAACTTTGCCTTAATCATTTAAAAGTAACCTCTGTAGCACCTAAATTTGAGGTTAATCCAAATCTTGCTACATGTTTATGTTTTTTTAATTTAGCATGAATTCCTTCTCTTAACTTTCCTGTTCCAACTCCATGTATAATCGTAAAAGTAGAGCGATTCGCTAAAATAGCAGCATCTATCATCTTATCAACAATACTCCATGCCTCAACAACCGTAAGTCCAATCACATTTATTTCACTTGCAGAAGTAGTTATTTTTGAAACATGATGTATTTTTTTAGGTTTAAGCGTTGGGGATTTTGCTTTTTTTAAATCTTTTAATTTAGTAGTTAATTTAACTCCATTACTGTTAATCGTGTACTGATTTCCTTGAATTTTTTCTACTGTTCCAAAATAATGTAAAGAAACAATCTCTACATAATCACCTAATTCAATAATATCATCCTCTATTTTTACTTCTTCTTTTTTTAAAGCTTCAATCTGTTTTTTATGATGAATTGCCTTAGGCAATACCTCTTGTTTTTTTAATTCTTCTAAGTATTGATTTGCTTGTTCTTCTAATGTAATTAATTTTAAATTAAACTCTTTTTCTTTTTCTTCCATTTTAAGTTGAAACTGTTTTTCTTTTTCTTCCTGTTCAATTAGATATTGTTCTTTTAATTGTTCAAATTTGATTTTCTGATTTTCTAATTCTTCTTGCTTTTTCTGTAAAACATTAAATTCTTCATCTAAATTTTCCATCAATAATTCTGAATCTGTTTTTTCTTCATAAGATTTAGCAATGTCAATAATTTCAGGCATTACACCTAATTTTTGTGCAATATATAATGCATTTGAACTTCCGCTTTGGTGTTCTTGATACTTGTAAGTTGGTTGCATTTTTTCAATATCAAACAACACACTGGCAACTAAAATATCATCATGAATTTTTCCATATTCTTTAATTTTCTCAAAATGTGTTGTTACTAAAACCGTCGTATTTTTAGATCTAAAATAATCTAGAAATGCCATTGCCAAGTTTTGTGAATCTTTAGGATCAGAACCACTTCCTAACTCATCTAACAAAATTAAAGTATTTGCTTTAATTTCACGGCAAAATTGAGCCATTTTAGTAATATGACTTGAAAAAGTAGATAATGACTGTTCAATTGATTGCTCATCACCAATATCAACTAAAATATTATCATACATTGGTAAAATTGCCTCTTCACAGCTAATCCCTACTCCACTCATACTCATCAATACAAATAATCCAATCGTTTTTAAAGTTACTGTTTTTCCACCAGTATTTGAACCGGAGATAATAATTGTATTATATTTATCTTTTAATTCATATGTATTTCTTACTGCAATTTTAGAATCAAGTAATGGATTGTATGCATTTTTAAAATAGAAATATTTACTTTCCCTTTGAATTTCTGGAATAATCCCATCTATTGCAGTAGTATATTTTGCTTTTGCACTAATTACATCTAATACTTGTAAAGTGTTAAAATCATGATTTAAATATTCTATTTTTTCTTGGATTTGATTACTGATTTCTCTTAAAATCTGATAAATTGCTTCTTCTTCTTTTTGAATTAATGTTAGTAATTCATTATTCAAATTTACAACATTCATCGGTTCAAAATAAACAGCTAACCCCGATGCACTCTCTCCATGAATTAAACCTTGCTTTTTATTTTTTTGTGATGTAATTACTAAAACACAGCTTCGATCATTTCGAGAAACAATCATTCCATCCATAATAATTTCTTTATTATCATTAATAAATCGCTTCAATTTATTTTCTAAATCAGATTGTGTTTCTTTTATCGTTTTTCTAATTTTATGTAATACAGAACTTGCAGAATCTAATACACTTCCATAAACATCAATTTTTTCATCAATAGAGTGCATAATATCATCACTATCAATTAAAGTATCACTCAATTCTTTTAATGAATTAAATTCTGTTTTTTCTAATTTAGATTTAACTAATTTTGAAGTTAATAAATTAGAATAAATATTACGCATTTCTAAACCTGTTAAAACTCTACCTATTTTTACACTTTGATAAATATCAAGCGTATCTACTAAACTATGAAATTGTAATGTTTCTCCTAACCTTAAAAATTCAATCATTTCTTTTGTTTGTAGTAATTGTTTTTTTACTTTTAAATATCTAAATTCAATTTTT
>JBHALC010000033.1:0-6695 GCA_041827565.1 Erysipelotrichaceae bacterium | reverse complement strand
GTGTGTATAAATAAAGAGCATCACTTTTAATAATTGGTGAATATAATAATGTTAAAGTTTTTAGTACTTCTGAATTAATAGTATGATAACCGGATAACTTTATTTTTTTATCTTCCATTATAAACCTCTTTCTGCTAAATATTGATCTATTTTTTTATATAGTTCATCTTTATCATTGTTATTGATAATAACAACATCCGATCGTTTTAACTTTATGATTGGATCTAATTGATGATTCATTCGATATTCAATTTCTTCATTTTTAAATCCTCGATATTGAATTAATCGTTTTTTAGCTATTTCTTTTTCTGTATAAACACATAAAACTTCTGTAAAATATTTTTCCCAACCTTTTTCAAAAACAAGTGCCATCTCCACAAAACAAATTTCATATTTTAAAATAAATAAATCCATTTCTTGTTTTACTATTGGATATAAGTAAGATTCTAACCACTCTCTTTTTTCTTCGTTTTTAAAAATAATATCTGCAACTTCTTTTAAGTCTAAATTATTATCCTCTTTTTGAAATAATTTTTTATTTACGGTTTTAATAATATCAGCACGTTTATAGAGTTTTTTTACTACTTCATCTAAATCTAATACAGGATAACCTTTAGATACTAAATATTGACTTACACTACTTTTACCAGAACCAATACTTCCAGTAATACAAATTATTTTTTTTGACATTTTGGACATAAATAAGTTCCTCTTTGACTTACTTTAATTTTTTGAATCTCACTACCACAAATCGGACATTGTTTTTGTGTATGTACTTTTAATTGTAATTGAAATCTTCCATCTACTTTTAAACTTGAAGTATAAGAACGAATTGTTGTTCCTCCAGCTTCAATTGCTTTAGATAATATTTCTTTTGTGGCTGTTAATATTTTTTCATAGTCTTTATTTTTTAAAGTAGATACTAATTGTTCTGGATGTAATTTACATGTAAAGATAATTTCATCTGCATAAATATTCCCAATTCCTGCAATAATACTTTGGTCTAATAATAACTGTTTTAAAGTGTATTTTTTCTTCTTAGCCTTTTCTTTAAATTCATCTAAAGTTATTTCTAATGCATCTTTAGCACACTTTTCTAAGCATTGATATTGTTCAGTTTTATGATATAAATGCATTGTCCCAAATTTTCGTGTATCATTATAAACTAAATATCCTTCATCTAAGTGAAAAATAACATGATCATGTTTTGTCTTTTCATAATCTTGTTTAATAAAATATTTTCCTTCCATTCTTAAATGTGATACCAAAATAAAATCACTTAGTACAAAAATAAGATGTTTTCCAAGTCTAGAAAAACCAATAATTCTTTGATTAATCATTTTATCTTTAAATTCATTAATAGAAGGATATTTAATAATATTATCCCAATAAATTTCAACTTTTTTAATTACTCGTTGTTTTATCTTAGATTCTAATACTCTTTTTACAGTTTCTACTTCTGGTAATTCTGGCATATTTATCCCTCTCTTTTCAATTATTATATCATATAAAAAAGACACTTTACAGTGCCTTTATTTACTTAATGCTGAAATTGCAAAACGAGATACTTTAATTACATTATTTGGGTTTAATTCAACATCACAATATTCATCATAAATACGGACTACTTTTCCATAAATCCCATTTAATAAAATTACATTTGATCCTACTTTTAAAGTTTCATGTACTTTAACATATGCATTTTTTCTCTTATTCAATTTACGCATAATATAGAAATAGTACAATAATACACCACAAATAATATATACCACTAAAATTAATGATACTGGTGCAATTAACGATACTAGTTGATCCATTAGATTCCATCCTCATCATTGATTTCTTGTTTCTTCACAAATTCATATTTTAATACATTATTTTTAACACATTCTACACTTGAATCTGCTAAAGCAAATACATCTTCTGAGAAACTTCTCATCATGCTCATCTCTAAAATTGCAGCTAAGCTTACTCCACCTACAACAGCAACATTTTCTCTACCAGCACTTACTTCTACTGCTGTTTTAAATGGTGAACCACCAACTAAATCTGCTAAAACTAAAATTCCATCTAAACCTGCCAATTTGTCTAATGCAGCTGTTAAGTTTGATTTTAAATCTTCTAAAGTTGCATCAATAGGGAAATCAACTAATTCATAATTTTCTTGTTTCCCAGCAATAACTTGAACTGAAGTATCTACTCCTGTTGCAAAATTACCGTGTCCTGTAATAATTAATCCAATCATATTTTTTCTCCTTTATATTCGTGAACGATTACCCCTTGTACTACACGGTTTACTTCTCCTGTAGGACATGGGTTATCCGGTGTAATATTATACGATAAAGCCTTGTAATATGCAAGTAATTGTGCTACTAAAATATATGCGATTCCAAGTAATGCATTTGGTAAGCATTCCCCTTCTGTTTCAAAGTAGAAGTCTACTAACTGCTCTAAATCTGTATCTTTTGTAGCAGTTAATGCCATTAATTTATTTGTTTTTCTTTGAGATGCCATCTCTTTTACTAAATCTAATTCATATAAACGAGCATAGTCATCATTACTCATAAATGATAAAGTTAAAGTATCATGAGAAATAATTGATTTTGGACCATGTCTAAATCCTAAGGGTGTATCAAATGCTACAACTACTTTACCTGCTGTTAACTCCAACATTTTTAATGCAGATTCTTGAGCAATTCCTTTCATTGTATTAGCTCCTAAATATACTATTCTTCCAAAGTCATATTCTTTTACAATATTTTCAAATTTTTCTTCATTTTCTAAAATTTTCGTTCCAACTTTTGCTAAGCATTCTACTTTAGATTCTAAACTTGGATCAAAGATTAATAATGTTGCTAAACTCATATTTGAGAAACTACTTGTCATAACGAATGATTGATCATGAGTCTCATCTGTTAAATTTAATGCATATGCATTATCTAATTCACTAGCAATTTTACTTAATGCTCCCTCTTTATTACATGTAACAAATAAATGGTACACATTTTCACAGTATTGATTTGCTAAATTAACAACTGCTACTGACTCAGGAGAATTCCCACTTCTTGCAAATGATACTAATAATGTTGGTTTTGTTTTACTTAAGAAATAAGTTGGAGAAGATAGGATATCTGTTGTCCCATATGATTTTGCTTTGTGATTCAAAAATTTAGCAACATGTGAATATACATTGCTTCCTACAAACTCACTTGTTCCTGCTCCAGTAAAAATTACATCAAAGTCATCCTGAGTAATAACTTGATTAATAAATGCTTGAATGTCTGCTCTTTCACTTTGTACTTGAGCTAATGTTTTTAACCATGTTGTTGGTTGTTGATTAATTTCATTTGCTGTATCAAAAGCGTGTAATGAAACTAATTCTTCTTTTGTTTTTCTAAATAACATAATTTCACCTCACCAATATTATAGTACATTTTTTACTTTTTGTGTTGTCATTTTTAAAACTAAATTTGTATTTTTAACATTACTTCAAAAAAATATTGATATTTTAACTAAAAATATGGTATTATATTGTCAAAAGGAGAATTTTGTATGAAATATTTAATTGCACTTTTTACATCTAAAGTTGTAAAAGAGCCAAATGGAAGAGTAATCTATATTGATCCAATTAGCAAAAACGGGTATAAATTAACAGGAAAACTGGCGAAACAACATAACTTATTACCAATGCGTTTTGCTGTTGCTGCCTTTGCATATTTAATATTATATAGTTTACTTCCAGAAATTATTGGTATTCCTACTGAATTGATATTTGCGGGGGTTGTAGTTGTAGGGGCAATTGGATTTGAAGTTTATTTATATAACCAATTACTTCCTAAATTATCAATGTACCCTAACTATCAATTACAAGCAGATAAAGAAGTTCAATATTCTAAAAATAAAAATATTACTTTGCTAGTTGCATACATTTTAATTGTTGTATTATTAGTATTATACTGCTTTGAAAAACCAAATATTTCTACTTATATTGGTGCTTCTATTTTATCACTAGCAGCAGTGATTAGAAGTATTCAAATTTTAAAAATATTAAAAAAATAATCTTTTTAAGGTTATTTTTTTAATAAATGCTTTTCTACATAATAGGCCACTCCATCTTCAAGATTTGATTTTGTAATATCTTTAGCATATTTTTTTAAACTATCAAATCCATTTTCCATTGCAATTGGATTACCACATACCTTAAACATTTCAATATCATTCTCACCATCTCCGAAGCAATAAATATTTTCAGCAGATTGATTAAAGTTTTTCATTAAATTTAAAATTGCATTTCCCTTATTCACATTTCTTGGGCTTTTTTCCATCCAACCTTTACTTACTCGAACATAATCTACTTTTTCTACTACTTCTTTTAAAGTATCATATTCTTCTTCACTGTATAAAGCAACCCCTATTTTTTGTGATTCAACATCTAATCCTAGTAAATCATCTGTTTCAATATAAGTGACATATTTATATACTTCATCATCACGATAGTATCCTGAAGTTAGTTTAGGATTGCATTTTTTTACATAAATTTTATCATAAGTATAAACTGCAACTTCTAAACCTGCATCTTGGGAAATTTTTATACATTCTTTTAGCTCGGCTTTATCAATATATTCACTATGAATAATTTGATTTTCTTTAAAATTATAAATGATTCCCCCATTAAAACAAATCCCAATTCCTCCATATTCATCTAATTTCAAATTAGACACAAAATATTTCATCGTATAAGGTGATCTTCCACTTGCAAGAAATAAACGATAACCTTCTTCTTGTGCTTTAATCAGCACTTCTCTTGTTTTATTTGAAATCACACCATTATTTAATAGCGTTCCATCAATATCACAAATAATCCATTTTTCCATCTAATTCCCCTCAGTTGGTATTGTTTTAGCTTCTAAAGCTTCTTTTGGCAAAGTAATCTCTTTAATTTCATTTTGATTAGTAAAATCAATTTCAACTTCGATTTTTACATTCCCAATATATTCAGCTTCTACATTAACTTTAACTTTATTAATATTAAAAGTTTCTTTGTCAAAATAAGACTCTGTATTAATTTGTTTTAATTTAAACAAACTAAATGATGGTATAGGTGTTTCAGCTTGCTTTTCAGCAATCAACTTATTAATATCTTCTTGTTTAATATCTTCTTTTATTAAATATTGCTTATCATTTTCATAAATTTTAACATCTAAATTTTGAATCTCTTCATTATTTTCAAGTATTTTTGGTGTAAACTGATCAGGGATTGGATATTTAATCCATTCTTTACTATATAATTCAGGTAACTTAACATATAATGTATTATCTTTAATATATGCTTCAACATCATAAGTACTTGTATGTGTTCCTTCTGGAACTGTAGCTGTAACTTTTGATTTTAATTGAATTGGATCTGAAATTATATCCACATCTAACTTAACTTGAGCAGAAGTTGTAACTTTACTGCTGTTGTTAGTGAGTGAAAAATTCATAAATCCACTAATTTTTTCGCTTTGTATCTTACTTCTTGCTTCAGTAAATTTAGCATTAAATTCTTTCGCACTGATAGAACTTTCCTTAAATTCATTTGATTTACATCCACTGATTAAAAAGGCAAAACACACTATAAACGCTAAGACTTTTTTCATATTTTTCTCCTTTCAATATTATATTAATATGACATTGCATTTTTGATAACATCTTCTGGAATTTTAATTTCTGTCAACTTATTAAAGTTTTTATATAACGTATCATTTGTGATAATCGCTTTATTTGATGGTTCTGATTTTTGTGATAAGGATAATTCAAATTTAATATTTTTTGTTTCATAAGTATCTTTATCTATAATATATTTTAAATCAATTTTATCCACATTTGTGTCTTTTACATCATCTTCCCTAAAATCTTTCCCTGAAATATTTATACTAGTAAAAATATCTAAAATTGTATTAAAATCGATTTTTTCTTTTACATAACTTATTTCATATGCATTTTCAATTTCCTTTAATTCCAAGTCTTTTTCTACTGAAGTTAAAAATTGATTATATTTTTCCGTATTTACACGATCAATTATTGGTTCAAAAAGGATATCACCATATGAACCTTTACGCCAGTTATCATTTATTTCACTTTCTGATGCCTTAATATATACCGTTTCATCTTTAGCATATAATTCTATTTTTCCTGAGTCAAAATGTTCTGGACCTTCTAACTCTAATTGCACATAAAACTGTTTAGGAGAGAGAATGGACTGTACATCTGCTTTTATTTTTATTTCTACTCCCTGTGTATCCGAGAATACCTTCATAGTATTCGTTAATTCAATTTCAGCACTATTTCTTGCTTTATTCACTTCATAAATTTTAGCTAAATTTCTGATTTAGTCATTTCTTTCTTTTCTGAACTAGCTGGAGTATTCGTTGTTGTATTAGTAAAAACAGTAGTTGAACATCCTGATAATACAACACTTCCAGTTAGTAAACTTGTGAAGATTAATTTTTTTAATTGCATTTTATCACCCTTTCTATTGCAAAAAAAGAGGAATAAATTCCTCCTTTAAAGTATTGAGGAATCCCCAATATTACTGTGTTACAGCTTTAGATAATATTTCCTCTGGAACTTTAATTTCCGTTAATTTATTAAAGCTTTTATATGTTATATCTGAGTTCATTTCAACTTTATTTGCAGAATTTGAAGCTTGAGAT
>JBHALC010000032.1:0-21533 GCA_041827565.1 Erysipelotrichaceae bacterium | reverse complement strand
TATTACTTACTAATTTTTATGGAACTCCATTTATAATGCGAGATACAGGATCATTGATATTTGGATTACTAATTTTATTTCCTTTTGCAACATTATTAGTTTCTTTGCTTTATGCTTCATTATACAAAATTAATATTTTATATTCAGTAGGGATGGTAGCATTATTTTTACCAACAGTATATATTTTTTATAATGATTCAGCATTAATTTATGTAGTGATTTACTTTGTATTTAGTTTAATAGGACAAGGAATAGGTCGCTTGTTATATAGAGAAAGAGAGGATTTAAAGTGAAAGGATTAATTAAAAAAGCAATTGTGGTAGCTGGAGCAAGTGCTGTATTTTCTAAAGTGTTTCCAGATAAAGCAAAGGAAGCAAAAAAGACTTTACAAATGGTAGGGTTAGTAATTGTAGATGGTATTAGTAAAATTGTGAGGAGGTAAAAATGAAAAACGCAAAACAATATATTGAAGAATTAGAATTATTACCACATATTGAAGGTGGATACTACAAACAAATTTTAAAGTCAGAGGATGTAATTACTCATAACAAGAAAGAAAGAAGTTTGTATACAAGTATATTATTCTTATTAGAAAAAAATAATGTTTCTAATTTTCATGAGTTAACTGCTGATGAAATTTGGTATTTTCATGATGGAAATCCACTAACAATTCACATGATTGAACAAGATGGTACATATCATAATGTGAAATTAGGAAATGATACTAAAAATAATGAAGTATTACAATATGTGGTTAAAAAAGGTACGATTTTTGGAAGTGATGTAGAAGAAGGATATGCATTAGTAAGCTGTGCAGTAATTCCAGGATTTGAATTTGATGATTTTAAACTGTTTAAAAGAGAAGAATTACTACAAAGATTTCCAAATTATAAAGAAATCATAACAAAATTAACAAGAGAATAATCGTTCTATTTATAAGTTGTTAGAGTTGAAAAAAATAAAATAGTGTAGTATGTAGATAGTGATAAGTAATTATCAACTATGATGACGATGAGTGACGGTGAAGACTCATCAAAAAAATAAAGATTACCGAGTGATGACGATGAGTGACGGTGAAGACTCATCAAAAAAATAAAGATTACCGAGTGATGAAAAAAGCGAGTTTGCCTCGCTTTTTACTTTAATAGGAGAGTGATAGGGTGAAAGATAGTATTGTTCAACTTACAACTGATTTTTACAATGATTATCCACAAAGTCAGTATCCAGAGATTTTAAGGAAGCAAGATAGCCCCTATAGTTGCATTGTAATTGAAGTAGAAAAATATATTTTATGTATACCGTTTAGAACAGAAATGAATCATAAAATAGGATATCATTTTAAAACATCAATTCGATCAAAAAATAGTCGATCAGGATTAGATTTTTCTAAAATAATAGTGTTAAAAAATCAAGGATATCTTAAAAATGCTGTAGTAGACAAAGATGAATATAATGAATTAAACCTTAATAGAAATCGAATTGAGTCAAAAGCAATAAATTATGTAAAAAAGTATATTGAATATTGTAGAGGTTTAAAAATAATGAATGAAGTAACATTTAAAAAGCAATATGGATATTCTACTTTACCTTATTTTCACAAAGAGTTAGGAATAATTAAAGAATAAGAGTATTATTTAAATAGTACTCTTTCTTTTTAGGTTAAAATTGTGTTATAATATACAAGTAAGAAGAAAAGAGGAGAATATAATGGAATTTGAAACACTATTAAATAAAGTAAAAGTTTTAGAATTAGACTTATCTTCAACAGAAAAAATTGAAGAGTTCAAAAAAGGAATTGAACAACTAAAATCATTTAATGATGAAACACACACAAAAACAATTGCAAAATTAGAAGAAAGAGCAGAATATGCGCAAGAATGTTTAAAAAATAAAGCAGAAAAAGAAGAAATCTTGGTACAATTAGAAGAGTTATTAACAGTAGAAGATTTAAATGAAGCATTAAATACTGCTAAACATTTAAAATCAAAATTTAATTCAATTGGTTATGCTGGAAAAAATATTGATGAATTATTAACTCGTAACTTTAGAGAAGTAAATGATCAATTATTAGATAAAAGACAAGATTTAAATCTTCAAAGACAATCTGAATTTAATTCAAATAAATTATTAAAAGAAAAATTAATTGAAGAAAGTAAAAAAGTAGTTGCAAACACAAAAGAATTTAAAAAAGCTGGAGAACAATTAAACGAAATATTTGAAGAATGGAAAAAAGTTGGTTTTGCAGGAAGAGAAAATGAAGAAAAATTATGGGAAAGTTTTTTAAATGTTCGTCGTGAGTTCTTTGATGCAAGAAAAAAATTCTTTGAAACACAAGAAAAACAAAGAGCACAAAGTGAACAAGCTAAATTAGCGATTATTGAAAAAGTAAAAGAAGTAGTAGCTAAAGAGGATTATTCAAAAGA
This sequence comes from Erysipelotrichaceae bacterium, assembly GCA_041827565.1. Taxonomy (GTDB): domain Bacteria; phylum Bacillota_I; class Bacilli_A; order Erysipelotrichales; family Erysipelotrichaceae; genus CAMCRE01. The sequence continues at coordinate 19,110 of JBHALC010000032.1, read as the reverse complement.
AGCAGTAGAAATAATGAAAGGTTTTGATGTTGAATGGAAAAAATGTGGATATTCATTAAATAATGATGCATTATGGGAATCATTCAATGAAGTAAAAAATCAATTCTGGGATAAAAGAAAAGAAATTACTGCGGGAAAACAAGCTGAATTTAAGGCGATGATTCAAGAAGTATTAGAACGTAAAAATACACAAGTAGAAAACTTAGAAAAACAAGTCTTTGATTTAAGAAGCCGAATTGGAAGTATTAGAAATGACGAGCAAATTACTAAAATGAAAGGCTGGATTAATGAAAAAGAAGTAATTTTAGAAAAATTATATTCTGAAATTAAAGATTTAAAAGCAAAAATGGATTAATTTATATTGTCAACCATCAAGATAAAAATGGTTGACAATATTTTTTTACTTATGTTTTAATATAAAAGAGGTGATAATATGAAAATCAAACAAATTACATATATTGCATTATTTTCGTCATTAATCGCAATTGGTGCCTTTATTAAAATACCTGTTGGAAATGTTCCATTTACATTGCAACCATTATTTGTAATGTTGTCGGCTTTAGTATTAGATAAAAAATCAGCGATTTATAGTGTTTTAATTTATATCATAATTGGATTAATAGGAATTCCAATTTTTGCAAGAGGTGGAGGAATAGGGTATATATTTCAACCTACTTTTGGATATTTGCTAGGATTTCTATTTGCAGTAGCATTTATTACATCTTTTAAAGATAAAATGAATCTTATTTTTGTTTGTGTGGTGGGAATTATACTAATTTATGTATTTGGAATTAGTTATTTTGTAATAATTCAAAATCAAATCTATGGAAAAGTATTTACTTTTGAATTTATGATTATTAATTTGTGTTTAATTTTTTTACCAACAGATTTAATTTCAATGATTATTGCAATTATTATTTCAAAGAAATTTAAAAAAGTTAAATTCTAAAAAGTGTCTATTTTAGCCACTTTTTTTATTTGTGGCTTGTATGACACGATAATTTGATTATAAAACCTTGACACACAAAAAGGTTTGATAGTATAATATAAAAGGTTAGAAAGACAAACCAAAAGGAGAAAAAATATGTTAGAAAAAGTAAAAGAAGTATTAGTAGAATCATTAAATATTGAGGAAGCAGATATTGTGCCTAGTGCAAAATTAAATGATGATTTAGGGATTGATTCATTATCAGCTGTAGAGTTAGCTTTAGAATTAGAATCACAATTTGATATTAAAATTGAAGATGAAGAATTAGCTAAATTAGAAACAGTGCAAGATATCATTGATATCATCGAAGCAAAAAAAGCGTAAGCTTTTTTTCATTTAAGGAGTTTTATTATGGACGTAAAAAAAATAAATACGATAATTGATCTATTTAAAAATGCAGGAATAGATGAATTATCGTTAGAATTAAAAGATTTTAAAATTACTTTAAAAAATAATTCTTACCAAATTCCACAAGTTATTGCTGCATCAACTCCAGCACCAATTTTAACGGAAGAAATTGAACCTTCTAAAGGTGAGTGGATTAAAGCGCCATTTGTGGGAACATATTATGCTGCAAGTTCAGCTGATGCAAAACCTTATGTAAGTGTAGGGCAAAAAGTGAATAAAGGTGATGTTTTATTTATTTTAGAAGCAATGAAAGTAATGAATGAAATTAAAGCTCATAAATCAGGAACAATTTTAGAAATTAAATCAAATAATGGAGAAATGGTAGAATTTGACCAAGAATTAATTTTATTAGGAGATTAATATGATTAAAAAAATTTTAATAGCCAATCGTGGTGAAATCGCAATTCGTATTATTCGTACTTGTAAGGAAATGGGAATAAAAACAGTTGCGATTTATTCAAAACCAGATAAAGAGAGTTTACATGTTTCTTTAGCAGATGAATCAATCTGTATTGGACCAGCAGCACCAAGTTTATCTTATTTAAATATGAATAATATTATCCAAGCAGCATGCTTGTTGGGGTGTGATGCAATTCATCCAGGGTTTGGCTTTTTAAGTGAGAATCCTAAATTTGCTAAGTTGGTTGAGGATTGTGGATTAATTTTTATTGGTCCTAGTTATCAATTAATTGAGTTATTAGGAGATAAAAATGAAGCGCGAAAACAAGTAAATAAAATCGGTGTTCCCTTAATTCCAGGAAGTAAGGATGTTATAAATGATGTACTGGAAGGAAAAAAAGTTGCTCAAGAAATAGGATACCCAATCATGATTAAAGCAAGTAGTGGTGGAGGGGGTAAAGGGATGCGAATTGTTTCAAGTGAAGAAGAATTCGAAACACTTTATCATACTGCAAGAAGTGAAGCTAAAGTAAGTTTTAATGATGATCGTGTGTATATTGAAAAATTTATTGTTGAGCCTAAACATATCGAAGTGCAATTAATTGGAGATAAATTCAATAATGTAATTCATTTATATGAGAGAGATTGTTCTTTACAAAGAAAGAATCAAAAATTATTAGAAGAAGCGCCTTGTTATGTATTAGATAATCAAGTTCGTGAAAAACTAGTAAACGCTGCTTTAAAGGTTTGTAAAGAATTAAACTATGATTCTGTTGGAACAATTGAATTTTTAGTAGACAAGTATGGCCAATTTTATTTTATGGAGATGAATACGCGAATTCAAGTAGAACATCCAATCACAGAAATGATTAGTGGAGTGGATATCATTAAGCAACAAATTCGTATTGCTTCGGGATTAAAACTAAATATTAAACAAGAAGAAATTAAAATGAATGGATATGCAATTGAGTGTCGTATTAATGCTGAAAATGTGAAAAACAATTTTACTCCTTCACCAGGAAAAATTAAATTTTTAAATATCCCAGCAGGAAATGGAGTTCGAATTGAAACCAGTGCATATAATGGGTGCATGATATTACCATATTATGACTCAATGATTATGAAAGTCATTACTTTTGCCCCAACAAGATTAGCATGTATTAAAAAAATGCGTATTGCATTAGAGGAGCTAATTATTGAAGGAATTTATAGTAATATCGAATTCCAGTATTTACTTCTGCATTCACCAAAGTTTGTAGAAGGAAGATATGATACAAGCTTTATTGAAAAGTTTGTGAAGGAGGTTAGCGATAATGCAGAAATTATTTAGTCAGCGTCGTAATCGTATTACACAGATGAATGAATATCGTCAAAATAGAAATATTAGAATGATTCGTGAAATACCAGAAGATTTATTTAAAAATTGTAGTCATTGTGGACAATCTGTATTATACGAAACATGGATAGAACAATTTCATGTATGCCCAAATTGTAATTTTCATCATCGATTGAAAGCAATGGATCGTATTGAATTATTAATTGATCAAGATAGTTTTACAGAATTAGATAAAAAATTATATAGCAAAGATGAAGAAAACTTTTTTGAATATCGTGATAAATTAGATATTGCTATGCAAAAAAGTAAATTAAATGAAGCAGTTGTAACAGGTTATGGAATGATAAATCGAAAAAAAGTTGCAATTGGGGTAATGGACTCAAATTTTATGATGGGAAGTATGGGTAAAGTAGTAGGTGAAAAAATTACTCGTCTTATTGAATTTGCAACAAGAAAAAAATATCCGTTAATTATTGTTTCTACATCTGGAGGAGCAAGAATGCAAGAAGGGATATTATCATTAATGCAAATGGCCAAAACAAGTAGTGCACTAAAAAGACATTCAGATGCAGGATTACTTTATATTTCTATTTTAAGTGATCCAACTACTGGAGGAGTAAGTGCAAGTTTTGCAATGCTTGGGGATATTATCGTTTCTGAACCTAATGCATTAATCGGATTTGCGGGTAAGCGTGTTATCGAGCAAACGATTGGTGAAAAATTAGATGATCATTTTCAAAAAAGTGAATTTTTACTAGAACATGGTTTTATTGATTTTATTAGCGAAAGAAAAGATTTAAAGCAAAAACTAACGACTTTACTAAGATTTCATGAGGTAAGATAATGGAATTTAAAGACTATGAATATTTAATAAAAATCTTAAATGAAAAAAAACAAACTGCAACAAAAGAAGAAATCATTAAAATTAATCAAGAAATTAAAGTAGTAAGTAAACTAGCAAGTAAAAAAATGAGTTCTTTTGATCGAGTTAGTATTGCTAGAAATTTAGAAAGACCAAAAACAAGTCAGTATATTGAAAAACTATTTGATTCATTTATTGAATTACATGGTGATCGTTTATTTAAAGATGATCAAGCCATTATTGGTGGAATTGGATTGTTTCATAATAAACCTGTTACAGTTATTGGATTAAATAAAGGAACAACTACTCAAGAAAATATTGAGCGAAATTTTGGGATGGCACATCCAGAAGGATATAGAAAAGCAATTCGACTTGCAAAACAAGCAGAAAAATTTAAGCGCCCAATTATTACTTTTGTGGATACAGCAGGAGCATTTCCAGGAAAAGGAGCAGAGGAGAGAGGACAAGCAGAAGCAATTGCAAAATGTTTGTTTGAATTTTCAAATTTAAAAACGATTGTGATATGCGTAGTAATTGGAGAAGGTGGAAGTGGTGGTGCATTGGCGCTAAGTGTTGGAGATAGCATTATTATGCTTGAAAATGCAGTGTATTCTATTTTATCTCCAGAGGGTTTTGCAACGATATTATGGAAAGATGGAAGTCGTTTTAAGGAAGCAAGTGAATTAATGAAATTAACTTCTTATGATTTATATGATAAAAAAATTGTGGATGAAATTATTAAAGAACCATTTGGTGGAGTTCAATACGATTTCAATCAAGTTATTGAAGATTTAGATACTTCAATTTTAGAAAAAATAAATGAATTATCAAAATTAAAAATAGATAGATTACTAGAATTACGCTATAAAAAATATCGTAATATTGGAGTAGAATTATGAGAATTTTAGGATATGGAAAAAAAATACCTGAAAAAGTAGTTACTAATTTTGATTTAGAACAACAAATTGATACAAGTGATGAATGGATTGTTCAAAGAACAGGAATTAAGCAACGTTATATTTCGGATGTTGAAACAAGTGAATTAGCGTATGAATGTGCATTAGATGCGTTGAATAATGCCAAAATAAATAAAGATGAAATTGATTTAATTGTTGTGGCAACGATTACTGCTGATTACATTACACCAAGTGTTGCATGTTTAGTGCAAGAAAAACTAGGAATTAGTAAACCAATTATGGCATTTGATATTAATGCAGCTTGTAGTGGATTTGTGTATGCACTACATATTGCAGAGAGTTTATTACATTCACAGTATAAAAAAGCATTAGTAATTGGTGTAGAAACAATGAGTAGAATTATTGATTTTAAAGATCGTAATACTTGTATTTTGTTTGGTGATGGAGCAGGAGCAGTGATTATTGAAAAAAGTGATACAATGAATCTATATTCTTGTAAAAGTGTCGGAAATAAAGATTATTTATACGCAAAATCATTTGGTTTAAATAATGAATTAAAGCAAAGAAGTTTAAATGCTGAATTTTTAAAAATGGATGGAAAAGAAGTATTTAAATTTGCGTGCAATGCAATGGAAGAAAGCATAAATGAAATTTTAGCTTTAAATGGGCTTACTATTGATGAAATAGATTTAATCATTCCACATCAAGCGAATAAACGTATTATTGATTATGTTGGGAAAAAAATAAAAGTAAGTGCAGATAAATTATTTGTGAATGTAGAGAAATATGGAAATACCTCTGCTGCAAGTATTGCAATTGCATTATGTGAAGCAAGCCAACAATTCCCTAAAAATAGTAAAGTGTTATTAGTAGGATTTGGTGCTGGATTAACTTATGCTTCAACAATTATCACAATTTAGGAGAAAGATATGATACATAAATTATTGAATATAAAATACCCGATTTTTCAAGGTGCAATGGCTAATATTGCTACAGCAGAATTTGCAGCAGCAGTAAGTAATGCAGGTGGACTTGGGATTATTGCAACAGGAGCAATGGATGCTCAAAAAGCAAGAGAAGAAATCCAAAAATGTAAGTCATTAACGAATCAACCTTTTGGTGTAAATGTAATGTTAATGAATCCACATAGTGAAGAAATAATCCAAGTAATTATTGAAGAAAAAGTAGCTGTGGTAACAACAGGAGCAGGAAATCCTGGAAAATATGTAGAAGTATTAAAAAATTCAGGATGTAAAGTTATCCCGGTTGTACCAAGTGTTGCTTTAGCGATTCGTATGCAAAATGCAGGAGTAGATGCAGTTATAGCAGAAGGAACAGAAGCAGGAGGACATGTAGGAGAGCAAACAACGATGGCATTGATTCCTCAAGTTTGTGATGCAGTTTCAATACCGGTTATTGCAGCAGGAGGTATAGGAGATGGACGAGGATTAAATGCTGCTTTTGCATTAGGAGCGAGCGGAGTTCAATTAGGTACAAGTTTACTAGTAACCAAAGAATGTCCAATACATGAAAATTATAAAAAAGCAGTACTTAAAGCAAAAGATACAGATACAGTAGTAACTGGAAGAAGTTTAAGTTCTCCTGTTCGTATTTTAAAAAATAAAATGGCTAGACAATACCTACAATTAGAAAAAGAAGTTGCAAATCGAGAAGAGATGGAAAAATTAACTTTAGGAGCATTAAGAAGAGCAGTATTTGATGGAGATATCGATACAGGAAGTGTAATGATTGGACAAATTGCTGGATTATGTAAAGAAGAGTTAACTTTAGTTGAATTTTTTACTCAGTTAATTGAAAAATCACAAAATGAGTTTAAAATTTTAGCAGAAAAGATTGAGGAATTACAATGAGAATAGCTCTACTTTTTGCTGGACAAGGAGTACAGCATGTTGGGATGGGAAGTAGTTTTTTAGCTAAAAATGAATTTAATGAAATTTTTAATTTATTAAGTGAAGATCAAAAAAGACTAAGTTTAGAAGGTCCACTTGAAATTTTAAGCGAAACTAAAAACGCTCAACCATGTATCGTTGCTACTTCTTTAGGAATTGCAAATATTCTAAAAAAATATAATTTAAATATTGAATATGTAGCCGGATTAAGTTTAGGAGAATACTCAGCTTTAGCATATAGTAACGTATTATCAGTAGAAGATATACTTAAAATCGTTGCTAAAAGAGGAGAAATTATGTCTAATGCATTGAGTAATACGAATACTGGAATGTTGGCTGTTTTGAATGCAGGTATTGATTTATTAGAAAGTGTAATTTGTAAGTATGAAAATGTTCAAATTGCAAATTATAATTCTCCTCGCCAAATTGTTTTAACAGGAAAAATAAGTGAATTAGATGAAGTAAGTGAAGAGTTAAAAAACTTAAAAATTAGAAGTATTAAATTAAATGTTAGTGGGGCATTTCATTCTAAATATTTAGAAAATGCAAGTACTGAATTAAAAGCAGTATTAGAACAGTATCAATTTAATGAGCAGAAAATTCCTATTGTATTTAATACATTAGCTGAAATATCTAATGCAGATATTAAGTTATTGCTTTCAAATCAAATTAAATCAAGTGTGAAATGGATGCAAAGTATTGAGTATATGATTCAACAGGGAATAGATACTTTTATTGAAATAGGTCCAGGTAAAGTATTAAGTGGATTTGTTGCGCAAATAAATAAAGAAGTAAAAATATATACAATAGAAAATTTAGAACAATTAGAAAGTATGGTAAAGGAAATTTATGAATAAGGTAGTATTAATTACAGGAGCAAGTCGAGGAATTGGAAAGGGAATAGCTTTAAAACTTGCACAAGAAGGGTATGATATCATTATTAATTATTTAGGAAGTGAAGAAAGAGCAAATGAAGTGAAAAAACTTTGTGAAGAGCAAAATGTTAAAGCAATATGTGTTAAAGCGGATGTAGCAGATTTAGATGCAGTAAATGCAATGATGGATATTGTTTTAAAAGAGTTTGGAAGAATTGATGTATTAGTTAATAATTCAGGTATCACTAAAGATAATATTTTACTACGACTAACAAAACAAGATTTTGATGATGTAATTGATGTAAATTTAAAAGGAACATTTAATACTATAAAATCAGTTACTAAAACGATGATGAAACAAAAATCAGGTGTAATTATTAATATGTCTAGTGTAATAGGAGTAATTGGAAATATTGGTCAAGTAAATTATGCAGCAAGTAAAGCAGGGGTAATTGGAATTACTAAATCTGTAGCTCGTGAATTAGTAAGTAGAAATATTCGTTGTAATGCAGTTGCTCCAGGCTTTATTGATACTGAAATGACTAGTGCATTAGATGAAAAAGTAATTGATGAAATTTTAAAAAATGTTCCTATGAAAAAAATGGGTACAGTAGAAGATGTTGCAAATGTAGTGGCATTTTTAGTAAGTGAAAATGCGAAGTATATTACAGGACAAGTAATCCATGTTGATGGTGGAATGGTGATGTAGGTGAAAGATATGAAAAGACGAGTAGTAGTGAGTGGATTAGGGGTAGTATCTCCAATTGGAAATGATGTAGAAACATTTTGGAAATCAATTTTAGATCAAAAATGTGGTATAGATGAAATTACTTTATTTGATACAAGTAATCATAAAGTTAAAATTGCAGCTGAGGTAAAAGATTTAGATTTTGAATCTTATTTTAGTAAACGAGACTTAAAGTTTAATGATCGTTTTATTCAATTTGCTCGTATCGCTGCAAAACAAGCGTATCAAGACGCAAATTTTAAATCTTTAGATGTAAATCGTTTTGGAGTAATTTTATCGAGTGGAATTGGTGGAGTAGAAACGATTGCACATGGAGCAGATGTAATGGCAGAAAAAGGTCCTGGGAGAGTTTCACCATTTTTTATTCCAATGTCATTAGTGAATTTAGCTGCTGGAAATGTAGCAATTGATTTAAATGCACAAGGATATTGTAGTAGTGTTGTAACTGCATGTGCAGCAGCAACAAATTCAATTGGAGAGGCATTTCATAAAATTCGTGATGGGTATTTAGATGTAGTTGTAGCTGGTGGAAGTGAAGCTGCAATTACTCCTTTGGCTATAGCAGGATTTACGAATATGAAAGCATTAAGTGAAAGTAATGATAAAAAACGTGCTAGTATTCCATTTGATAAAGAAAGAAATGGATTTGTGATGGGAGAAGGAGCAGGAGTACTAATTTTAGAAGAATTAGAACATGCACTAAAGCGAAATGCAAAAATTTATGGAGAAATTGTAGGATATGGTAATTCATGTGATGCATATCATATTACTTCTCCTAGTGTAGATGGTAGTGGTGCAGCTAAAGCAATTCAAAATGCAATTTTGGATGCAAATATTCAAAAAGAAGATTTAGTTTATATTAATGCTCATGGAACAAGTACTCCAATGAATGATCGTATCGAAACAAGTGCAGTAAAATTAGCTTTACAACAACATGCTCATCATATTTATATGAGCTCAACAAAATCATATACAGGTCATTTACTTGGAGCAAGTGGTGCAGTTGAGGCAATTGCAACGATTTTATCCACAAAATATGACTATATTCCAGCAACGATTCATTATCAAGAATATGATGCAGAATGTGATTTAAATATTGTAGCAAATAATCCAGTAAGTACTAAGGTTACTTATGCAATGAGTAATTCATTTGGTTTTGGTGGACATAATGCAAGTATTATCTTTAAAAAGTGGGAGGATTAAATTATGATTTATAATTCAAATCAAATTCAAGAAATTATACCACATCGCTATCCATTTTTATTAATTGATCGTGTTGAAGAAATGAGTGAAAATGAAATTGTTGCAATAAAATGTGTAAGTGCAAATGAAATGCAGTTTATGGGGCATTTCCCACAAAAACATGTGATGCCAGGCGTATTAATTGTAGAGGCATTAGCACAAGCAGGGTGTGTATTATTACTAAGTAAAGAGGAATACAAAAATAAAATTGCTTATTTTGCAGGAATGAATAAAGTTCGTTTTAGAAAACAGGTCATTCCAGGTGATGTATTAAAATTACATGTTAAATTTATTTCAAATAAAGCAAATATTTTTATTGCAGAAATTAAAGCAACCGTTGAAGATAAAGTTGCTTGTAGTGGTGAAATTGTTTGCGCAGTAGGTGAATAGTGATTGTAGGTATAGGGTGTGATATTGTTGAACTTTCACGAATTAATCTAAAAATTAAGGATCGAATATTATCCGATATTGAATTAAAATATTGTAAAGACTTTAATGAAAAAAGATTAATAGAATTTTTAGCAGGTCGTTTTGCTGCTAAAGAAGCAGTTGTAAAAGCAGTGAATGAAAAAATCGTATTATCTGATATCGAAATTTATTTAGAAGATAATCAATTAAAGTGTCGATATAAAGATTATAAAATTAAAGTTAGTATTGCACACGAAAATAATACAGCAATTGCATTTGCCATTTGTGAGGTATAGTATGAAAAATATAAGAATTGTATTTATATTAATAATTGGTATTCCAAGTTGGATACAGTCCAAGTTAATTCGTAAAAAACCATTAAAATACAAATATGATAAATTGAGAAAATGGTGTAGATTTGTAATCGGATTATTACGTTATAAGATTATTGTTAAAGGAATAGAAAATATTCCAAAAGATGAATCAGTATTATTTGTGAGTAATCATCAAGATTCTTTTGATCCTGCACTAATTATTGCAGCTAGTCCAGTTCCGATTAGTTTTATTTCAAAACAACAAAATAAAAAATTACCTTTATTTGGTAGTTGGGCTATAACCATTGAAAATATTCATTTTGATCGTGAAAAAAGAGAAGATAATATCTATATGTTAAGAGAAGCATCAAGACGATTAAAACAAGGAGATAATATTTTGATTTTTCCTGAAGGTACAAGAAGTCAAAGTAGTAAGATGAACTCTTTTAAACAGGGAAGTTTAACACCTGCTCAACTTGCTAAAGTTAAAATTGTTCCGGTTGCAATTGATAATGCATATTCTTTTAGTAGTTCAAAACCCAAAAGTAAACAAATGTATGTATCTTTTTTAAGTCCGATATCATATGAAGAATATAAAGAAAATAAAAATATTACAGAAGATATTCATGCTTTAATTGAAAAAGAGATTACAACTTTCGAATTGTAATCTCTGCACTATTTAGTTCGAATTCTTTTCCATCTTTGATGATTAATAAGCTTCCATTATCTAAAATATCTTTAACATATGCATGATAAGAGGTATGGTTATGGAATACAGTAATTTCTTGATGTAAAACAGAACTATGTTTTTTGTAGATATCCATAAAATCAATTTGATTATGGTAGTAGTGGTCAAAAATGTTTATTACTTCTACTAATAAATCATTACGATCGATTTTAATATTTGTTTCATTTTGAATTGAAGTCGCAATATTCGATAATTCACTAGGAAAATGAGAAGTTGAAAGATTAATTCCAATTCCCACAACTAGATAGTTTAGCTGTGAAGAATTAATTTCAATTTCTCCTTCACATAAAATTCCACCAATTTTTTTATTGTTTAGATAAAGGTCATTAACCCATTTTAAATCAATGTTAATTTGGTATAATTTTTGTAATGCAAGTAAAACAGCAACACTTGAAAGTAGCGTATATTTTAAACTTTCAAAGATACTACAATTCGGTTTAATCATAAATGAAAAGTAGAGTCCAGTATCTTTTTCGCTGTAAAATAGTCGATTTTGACGACCTCTACCTTGTGTTTGATTACGAGCGACAATAATATGATTTTCTAAGGGATTTTGCTTGAGGTAAGTGTTGGTGGAATCAATTTCATCTAATACTTTAATTGTGTGAGGGTAATTTAATCTTTCAAAAATTTCTTGTTCAATTAATAAATCATGATTTAAATAGCAGTATCCTTTCTTTGTAGAAGTTAATATTTGATGTCCTTCTAATTGTAGTTTTTTTATTGATTTATTAATTGCGGCACGACTAATTCCTAATTGGCTACCTAAAGTTGTTCCAGATATGAATTGATTTTTATTTTGAAGTAGTGTTTTTAGTATTTTATTCATAATAGTATTATAACAAGTTTGTATTTAATTTGACAAGTAGTATATGGAAATGTATTATAGTATGCGTAATAAAAAGGAGATGAAGATGGAAAATCTAACAAGTACAAAGGAATTGTTAAATGGATTAATTGTTGAATTATTTTATTTTATCCAAGCAATCCAAGAAAAAAATTTAAAAGATAAAGGTGTAGAGCTTTCAATGTCAGAAGTTCATTTATTGGAAATGGTATATCATTCAAAAAATAATACAGTAACACACATTGCTGAGTCAATGCTAATCACAAAAGCTACTTTTTCAATAAATGCTTCTCGTTTAATTAAAAAAGGATATTTAGTGAAAGAAAAAGATGAGCATGATAAGCGAATTGTTCGTGTAACTGTAACAGAAAAAGCAGTGGATATCCTAAAAATTCATGATGAATTCCATGAGAATTTAATGGAAGTTGCAATGAAAGGATTTGACTTACAGGAAAGTCAATTATTAACACAAAGTTTTGATTCTTTATTAAAATATTTAAGATCACAATATAATGTTCGTAGTAAAAAAGTAATTAAAAAAACAAAAAAGGTTGAAGAATAATTTCAACCTTTTTTTAACATCATATAAGCCATGTTCTGTCCCGTAAAACGGGGGTAATCATTTCTCTATCTTTCGATCCCAATTGTTTTTCATTTCAAACGCTTGAGTGCCCCTACCAAATTTGGGTTTCTCACTTGTGGGGTTTACCACGTTCCACCTTTTTTCTTTCGAAAAAACTCGTCTCTTTGGCACTTTTACAGATGTTTTGCATAGTTTCCCTTAGCAAAACAATCAGCCGTCAATTTCTTGCCTAGATTTATTTTTTATTCTAGCACAAACACTACAGTCATCTCAGACTGTGTGAGCATGGACTTTCCTCTACGTATTACTACGCAGCGATTACCTTGATGTTATTTTCTAAATACTGCTGCTTCTAAGCGAGCAATACGTTTTAATAATTCTAACTGATTAGAACTTGTAATCTCAGTTGTTGGTGTAACACTAGATTTTAATGTTTTGTTTTCAGCTTTTAAACGCTCAATTGTTTCTTCGTATTCAGCTAAAATTTTGCCTAATTCATTAATTGTTTCATTAAAAGTATCGTAGTCTGCTACAATTTCGTCTAAAAATTCGTCTACTTCTTGACCAGAATAACCTTTGAAATCAATATTGAATCGTTTTTCTAATATCTTATCTGCACTTAATTTAAATTTTGTTTGCATAAAATCACCACCTCTATAAGTATCTCAAATTTTAGTAAAAATTGCAACTAATAAAATAAGAAAATAGATTTATAACTAGAAAATAATCGAAAAACATAGTATAATATTATTGGTGATGAAATGATTAAATATCCAAATATGAAAAAAACTTCTACACAAAAAACAAATTATACCAATATGCGTGGGATGAATTTAGAGAAAGATTTGAATGATTCTAATGTTTATTATGTTGAAAGTGGGAAGGCAGTCATTTACAAAAAACCAACTCCAATCAATGTAGTAAGAGTAAATTACGAAAAAAGAAGCTCTGCTAAAATTATTGAGGCATACTATCAACAAGCTTCAACAACAGATTATACTGGAGTATATAAAGGAAAAGCAATTGATTTTGAAGCAAAAGAAACAAAATCAACAAAAGAATTTCGATTAGATTTAATTCATCCACATCAAATTCAGCATTTAAAAAGAGTGTTGAAACAAGGTGCAATTGCATTTATTGTGGTAAGATTTACTGCTTTAAATGAAACTTATATTTTAGATGCACAAGTTGTAGTAAATTATTATGAAAATAAGGAATATAAAGCTATTCCAATTTCAGTATTTTATGAGCTTGGGAAAAGAATAGTGGAAAGCTATACACCAAGATTAAAATATTTAGATGCAATTGATGAATTATATTTTAAGGAGGGAAATAATGAAGAAAAATAAGAAATATACTGGAATAGGTAAATTAATTTTTAACTCAACAATTTATTTTTTTATTGCAGTTATTGTAATTTCAGTATTATTTGGAACTTATGCTGTTCAAAGAATTATTGCTGAATCTCCACAAGTGGATATTGTGAAGATTAATAGTTATGAACCTACGAAAGTTTTAGATAGAAATGAGCAATTAATTTCAACACTTGGTGGTGAAGTGCGAGAAAATATTGCATATAATGATTTACCACAAGTCGTAGTAGATGCTTTCTTAGCAGTAGAGGATTCGCGTTATCAAGCGCATAATGGTTTTGATATTCCTCGTTTTATGAAATCATTTTTAGTGAATGTTAAATCTGGTGGAATTCAACAAGGTGGATCAACAATTACAATGCAATTAGTAGATAATTCATTCTTTAATGTTGACTCTAGTAAGCAAACTTTAATTCAAAGATTAAAGCAAAAAATATCCGAGATCACAATGGGAATGGAACTTGAAAGAAAAGCAAGTAAAGAAGATATTTTAACTGCATATTTAAACAAAATTAATTTTGGAGATAAAATCAGAGGAATTGGAAAAGCAAGTGAATATTATTTTGGAAAACCAATTTCACAAGTTAATTTATCGGAAGCTGCATTTTTAGCAGGTGTGATTAATGCTCCAAACTTATTTAATCCTTATAATGAAATTGTGAAAAACGAAGATGGAACAATAACAGACTACTATAATTTTGCATTAGAAAGAAGAAATACTTCTTTATATTTAATGAAATATCATGGCTATATTACGCAAATGGAATATGATTTAGCGGTTAATACACCATTAGCATTCCAATTGGCTGGAACAGATATGGCTACAAGTGATGCTTATTTAGCATATACTGATATTGTGGAAAAAGAAGTAATTGAGTTAACAGGTAAAAATCCACATACTGTTTCTATGACAATTTATACAGCAATGGATAAAGAAACACAAGATTTATCAAATGAAATTTCAGATAAACAACACTTAACTTTTACAGAAGAGAGTAATTTACAAGTTGGAGCAGCAGTAATTGATAATGTGAATCATGAATTAATTGCAGTTAATCCAGGATTTGGAAAATATGCTGGTGATAATCGCTATAACTTTGCGATGGTAGAAAAAAATCAAATTGGATCTACTTCAAAACCATTAATGGATTATGCACCTGCATTTGATTATGTAGGATATTCAACTGAACATACATTCGATGTTAAACCTTTAAACTATCGAGGTACGAATTTTTCTGTTCGAAACGTTGATTATAACAGTGGTAAATTCCAATTAGATGCAGCAATTGCTAAATCCTTTAATACTACAGCACTAGAAACATTCTATAAAGTATGGGATGTAATCGGTAGTGATGGTTATGAAACATTGAAAAATAATTTAGGATTAGATACACCAGAAGTAACAGACCAATTCTCAATTGGAGGGGGAGAATTTAAATTAACTCCATTTGAGTTAGCTGGAGCCTATTCAGCTTTTGCGAATAAAGGAGTATATTATAAGCCGACTACAGTTCGTAAAGTAATTATTCATTCAACAGGGGAAGTATTTGAACCGAAAAAAGCTGAAGGTAAACAAGCATATTCAGAACAAGCTGCTTATTTAATGAGTGTATTATTAGAAAAAAACGTATCAGGAGGATGGGGAAACTCATTAGGGCGATTGGTAAGTTCATATCCAGTATATGCTAAGACAGGTACATCAGATTGGGGAACATATGGAAGTCAATATGGTATTCCAAATGGTTCAAGTAAGGATTTATGGGTAGCAGCATATTCAGGAAATACAACTGTTGCAACTTGGATTGGATATGATTCTCGTAATCTAGATGAAAATGCATACTTTACATGGCCAGAAGTATTGCTTCAAATGCCACAACGAATTACAAAATTATTATTAGATAAAGCAACATTGCAAAGAGAAAATAGGTCAATTGTTCAACCTTCAGGAATTTCAAAAGAATCTCATATTAAAGGGGTATTCCCATATATGAAAGTTCCTGAATCTGTTAAGTCAGAAAATGTAGCAAGTGGATTAATATTATCTAAGTTCTTAAATCGATTCCAAGACTATAAACCAAGTGATTTACCTACAGCAACAGGATTCACTTTAAAACCAAATAATGACACAAAAACATTAGACTTTAGCTTTACTGAAATTAAAGCAGAAGATCAAATTTATGGAAAAGCACAGTATAAAGTTTTAGTTAAAGATAGTAATGGAACAGTTTTACAAGATACAACTTATGAAACTGCAACAGGAAAAATTGATGTGAGTAGCTATGTTTCAGGTAAGTATACTATTACAGGTTCTTATGTGTTTGAACATGGAACACCAGATATACCAGAACAGTCTTATGAATATACACATTCAGCTTCAAGTAATACACCATCTGCTGCTCCATCAGAAAATAACAATAATAACTAAATACGATGAATTGGAAGAGTAAATAAAATTGGATTTCACAGAGAGTTTTGCATTGGTGAGAGTAAAATAAATTCACTTTATTGAAGGTAGCCAAGGAGTAGGTTTTCTGAAAATGAATAGTAAGAAAACTCGCAACC
Organism: Erysipelotrichaceae bacterium; assembly: GCA_041827565.1. Classification (GTDB taxonomy): domain Bacteria; phylum Bacillota_I; class Bacilli_A; order Erysipelotrichales; family Erysipelotrichaceae; genus CAMCRE01. The sequence continues at coordinate 2,590 of JBHALC010000032.1, read as the reverse complement.
TCTAGCGTTAAAGAGTTGAGGCAAGAAATTGCGAAATTAGGTGGTACCACGACTATGTTCGTCCTATGTGACCACCTTTTTATTATGAAATTAAATTATAAAGATATTAGATTAAGGAAGTTAAGATGGAGTGATGCACAAGCAATTTATGAATATGCTTGTTTAGATAGTGTGTGTGAATTAACCCAAGAAGAAAAACATTATTCAATTGAAGATACTTATGATTCAATTGAGAATTATCATTTTTTATACCAAAAAAGAAATGCTTTTCCTACAATGGTCATTGAGTATAAAAACAATGTAGTAGGATTAATTGCACTACACACAAAAATAACAAATAAATATAAAATAAAAAAAATTGTGTCTGAGGTATTAAAAAATAATAAAGTTTCAATTCACTTATTGGAAAAATTTAATTTTGAATGCATCAGTGAAAATGAAAAAGAATTATATTATGAAAGGAAGTTTTAAAATGAAGAAATATGATCACAAATTAATAGAATCTAAATATTATGAAAATTGGATTAAAGAAGGATACTTTACAGCAGGGGATAAGTCAAAAGAGCCATTTACAATCGTTATTCCACCACCAAATGTAACAGGAAAATTACACTTAGGACATGCATGGGATACAACATTACAAGATATCGTTTCTCGATATAAACGATTAACAGGATATGATATGTTATGGTTAGCTGGAATGGACCACGCTGGAATTGCAACACAAGCAAAAGTAGATGAACGACTGAAACAAATGGGAATTTCACGTTATGATATTGGAAGAGAAAAGTTTTTAGAGCATGCTTGGAGTTGGAAAGAAGAATATGCAAGTCACATTCGTAAACAATGGGCAAAATTAGGATTATCTTTAGATTATTCAAGAGAAAGATTTACATTAGATGAGGGGCTAAGTCAAGCAGTAAAAAAAGTATTTACAGATTTATACAATGATGGATTAATTTATCGTGGAGAAAGAATTATTAACTGGGACCCACAAGCTAAAACAGCATTAAGTAATATTGAGGTTATTCACAAAGAAGTAGAAGGAGCAATGTATACTTTTAAATATCGTGTTGTAGATAGTGAAGAAATTTTGTATGTTGCGACAACTAGACCTGAAACGATGTTTGGAGATGTTTGTGTAGTGGTTCATCCTGAAGATCCACGCTATACACATTTAATTGGAAAAGAGGTAATTAACCCTGTAAATCAAGAAAGACTTCCAATTATTGCGGATGACTATATTGATATTGAATTTGGAACAGGGGCAATGAAATGTACACCTGCTCACGATCCAAACGATTTTATGTTAGGTGAAAAACATAACTTAGATAAAGTTGTATGTATGAATGAAGATGGTACAATGAATGAAAGAGCACTGGAGTTTAATGGATTAGATCGTTTTGAAACTAGAAAATTATTAGTAGAAAAAATGAAACAACAAGGTGATTTTGAAAAATTAGAACCAATTAAACATCAAGTAGCACACTCTGAAAGAACAGATGTTATTGTAGAACCATATTTATCTAAACAATGGTTTGTGAAGATGAAACCTTTAGCGAATGAAGTTTTAGTAGCTCAATCTAATCCAGAAGAAAAAATTACGTTCTATCCACCTCGTTTTGAAAAAGTATTTGAGACTTGGTTAGAAAAAATTGAAGATTGGTGTATTTCAAGACAATTATGGTGGGGACATCGAATTCCTGCATACTATCATAAAGAAACAGGAAATATCGTAGTTGGAGATGCTCCAAGTGATATTGAAAATTATATTCAAGATGAAGATGTATTAGATACTTGGTTTTCAAGTGCTTTATGGCCATTCTCAACTTTAGGTTGGCCAGAAAAAACAGAAGATTTAGCACGTTATTATCCAAATGATTTATTAGTAACAGGTTATGATATTATCTTCTTCTGGGTTGCTCGTATGGCATTCCAAGCTCGTTATGCAACAAATTCAAGGCCATTTAAAGAGGTATTAATGCATGGATTAATTCGAGCTGAAGATGGTAGAAAAATGTCTAAATCTTTAGGAAATGGAGTTGATCCAATGGATGTAATTGAAGAATATGGGGCTGATGCATTACGTTTCTTCTTAACTACAAATTCAACACCAGGACAAGATTTAAGATATTCTAAAGAAAAAGTGGAAGCAAGTTGGAATTTCATCAACAAAATCTTTAATGCTACAAACTTTGCAAAACGATACTTTGAATCAGCAACAATTTTAGAAGATTATGATTTAAATCAAACTAGTTTAGTTGATAAATGGATTTTAAATAAACTTGATACAACAATTCAATCGGTTAAGCACAATATGGATCGTTATGAATTTGCAATAGCTGGAAATGAGCTATATGATTTTATTTGGAATGATTTCTGTAACTGGTATATTGAGTTTAGTAAAGCAAATTTAAATAGTTCAAATGACTCAATTAAACAAAGTGCAATTCAAACTTTATATTACACTTTAAAATCAATTTTAATTTTAATTCACCCATATATGCCATATGTATCAGAAGAATTATACTTAAGTTTACCAAATACTAAAAAATCAATACATTTAGAAACTTACCCAACTTTACTAAAT
>JBHALC010000031.1:0-6887 GCA_041827565.1 Erysipelotrichaceae bacterium | reverse complement strand
TTGATTATGATGATGTATTAAGAAGACAAAGAGAAGTAGTATATCAATTAAGAGATCAAATTTTAGAAAATAACGAAGTAAATGTATTATTACTAGATATGTACAAGCGTGTAATTCGTGATATTGTAGCTAAAAATACACAAAATAATTCGGTTGATGAAGAAGGAATTGCGAATGCTGCTGAATTCTTGGGGTTATCAAAATCAGATATTATGGATCAAATTCACCAATTACAAGATGAGGAATTAGTAGAATTTTTAACGAATAAGTCTTTTGAATCATTAGAAATCAGAGTTGAAAAAGTAAAAGAGGCATTTGAACCTTATAAAAAATCAATTATTCTTCAAAATATTGACCGTAATTGGCAAGAACATATTGACACAATGACAAAATTAAGAGAAGGGATTCATTTAAGATCTTATGCCCAAAGTAATCCACTTCAAACTTATGTTCATGAAGGATATGAATTATTTGAAAATATGATTCAAACAATTGACAAAGATGTGGTAGGAATCTTAGGTCGTATTCAAGTTAGAGAAAGCGAAGAAGCTTAATGGAATTATATGAAATTAAACAAGGATTAGAGACTTCCAGTGATAAACTGTTACAGTTAAAGGAGTCTCTTTGACTTACCTACTAAATTAGCTTTAATTGATGAATTAACTTCTAAAACATTAAAAGATGATTTTTGGGATGATTATCGTGAAGCACAGAAAATTGTTCAGCAATTAAATTCAATTAAAAAAATTGTGGATACATTTCAATCATTATGGAATAAAAATGAAGAACTGATTGAGTCTTTTGATTTAGCAAAAGAAGATGAGGAATTTAAAGCATTAATTGAATTAGATTTTATTGAATTTAATGAAAAATTTGAAAAATTTGAAATAGAAATCTTATTATCAAAAGAATACGACGATAGTAGTGCAATCTTAGAAATTCATCCAGGAGCAGGAGGAGTAGAGTCTTGTGATTGGAGTGAAATGTTATATCGTATGTATGTAAGATTTGGAAATTCTCATAATTTAAAAGTTACAGTATTAGATTATTTACCTGGAGAAGAAGCTGGAATTAAATCAGTCAGTCTTTTATTTGAAGGTGAAAAAGCGTATGGATATTTAAAATGTGAAAAAGGAGTACATCGATTAGTTCGTATTTCTCCATTTGATTCAGGTGGGAGAAGGCATACTTCATTTGCTTCAGTAGATGTTCTACCTCAAATTGAAGAAGAAATTCAAGTGGATATTAATCCTAATGATTTAGAAGTAGAAACACTTCGAGCTTCTGGAGCTGGTGGACAACATGTGAATAAAACCGATTCAGCTGTTCGTATTACACATATTCCTACTGGAATTAGTGTGAAATGTCAAAGCGGTAGAAGTCAGCATGATAATCGTGATAAAGCAATGATAATGCTGAAATCAAGAATTTATAGTTTAATGCAACAAGAGCATGTAGATAAAATTTCTGCACTTAAAGGTGAGCAAAAAGCAATTGAGTGGGGAAGTCAAATTCGTTCTTATGTTATGCATCCTTATTCATTAGTAAAGGATAATCGAACAGGTTATGAAACAGGAAATGTGAATAGTGTTATGGATGGAAACTTAGATGAATTTATGTATGCGTATTTAAAGAAGATGGTGGATTAGATGAAAAAACATTTGAAAGAATATATTATGGTGACTCTAGGAAATCTTGTTTTAGCGATATCTGTTGCTTCAATTATTGTTCCTGGAAAAATTTTAAGTGGTGGAATCAGTGGGATTGCAGTTGCACTTTACCCTATTGTGAGATTACCAATTGAGTATATGATTTATTTCCTACAAATTGCATTATTTATTTTAGGTGCAGTTGTATTAGGGAAGAAGTTTGTGGCCAAAACATTGTATTCGACAGTTTTATATACTGCTTTTTTAGCTATTATTACTGAGAATAAATGGATTATTCAAATTGAAAATCCAATTATTGCAAGTATTTATGGTGGAATTGGAGTAGGGATTGGAGTAGGACTTGTATTTAGAGAGGGAGCTAGTACAGGAGGAGTAGATATTTTAGCTTTAATAGGAGCAAAATATACAACAATTGGACTTTCTACATGGATATTAATTATTGATAGTTTAACTGTAGTTTTAGGGATTACAACTTATGGATTTGAACAGGCATTAGTTGGAATTATCTCAGTGTATACTTGTGCAGTTGCAGTAGATAAAATATTAATGCTTGGTGCAAATGAATCAATTTCCTTATTAATTATTAGTGATTTATATGAAAAAATTATTAGCGAAATTCATACAACATTTGATCGTGGATGTACAATATTGAATGCAGTAGGAGCATATTCAAAACAAGATAAACCTGTTGTAATGGTTGTTTTAGATAAGAAAGAATATCCAATTGTGCAAAAGCGATTAAAAGAGATTGATCCAAATAGTTTTACAATAGTTCAAGAAACAAAAGAAGTACATGGAGAAGGATTTTTACAAGATATTATATAAAAAAGCGTTATAATCTGGTTTTACTAGATATAACGCTTTTAAATTATAAAATTATTACATTTGTAATGAAATGTTGTGATGAAGTTCACTATTTTTATCATAATGATTATGATAAAATAAAGATGTAAGTTGGAGGGTAAAATAATGAATAAAAAATTAAAGAAAAATATCAGATATACTATTGTATCTTTTGTATTAATTTATATTACATGTTTAACATTTGGTAATTTAAATGGTAGTCAACAGGATATCTTTGCCTTAATAACAAGATACTTGTTTTGGTCTTTACCTGCAAGTTTGATTATCGGGTTTATCACTTATTTATTTATTGATAAAGAAAAACTTTAAAGTTTACATTCTATTTCAATTTCAACTTCTTTTTGAAAAGTATAAGCTATTGTTCCAGAAGTAAGTTCATTTAATTTATCAAAATAATCTTCATTTGATAAATATAAGTAACTTACTTTTTCGTCATAATTTTTTTCTAAAATTGTTGTGTTTGAAAGTAGATATTCAATCTTATCAATAAAAGGATAATCAAAAATAATCTGATATTGATTAATTTTGACTAATTGATAAAGTTTTGCATGACTAATAACCTCTTTAGCCGATGAACTATATGCTCGAATTAACCCTCCTACACCTAGTTTAATTCCTCCAAAATATCTCACAACAACACATAGAGTATTTGTAAGATGAGAATGGATAATTTCTTTTAAGATAGGAATACCTGCACTATTTCCAGGTTCACCATCGTCATTACTTCTTTGAATTTCTCCAACTACATATGCATAACAATGATGTGCTGCATTAGGGTGTAATTTTCGTAAATAGGTAATATGATTTTTAGCTTCTTCCTCTGATGATATAGGAAATAAATATGAAATAAATTTTGATTTTTTGATTTCAATTTCACTTGTAAATTCTGCTCTTATTTTATACATATTGAATTAAATATCCATATCCTTCTTCTTCCATTTTATCTTTTGGAATAAATTTTAAAGCAGCACTATTAATACAATATCTTAATCCACCTAATTCTTTAGGTCCATCATTAAATACATGTCCTAAATGTGAATTTCCTCTTGATTTTACTTCAATTCTTTCCATATTATAAGAAGAATCACGGTAGTATTTCATTACTTCATCACTCATTCCTTGAGCAAAGGCTGGCCAACCACATCCAGAATCAAATTTATCTTTAGAGAAAAATAATGGTTCTCCAGTTACAATATCTACATAAATTCCTTCTTCAAAATGCTGATCATATTCATTTTGAAATGGAGGTTCTGTTTTATTATTTTGAGTTACTTCGTACTGTAATTCTGTTAAATTTTCAAGATTTTTTGTTGCATAATTTTTAATGTCAATTAATGGTTGTTTTGCAATATCTTGGTTAATATGACAATATCCATTTGGATTTTTCTTTAAATAATCTTGATGATATTCTTCAGCTAGAATGTAGTGTTTTAATGGTTCGACTTCAACTACAACTTTAATTTGATCTCTTTCTTCGATTTCTGTAATTAATGTTTGAATCGTTGGGATATCATTGACATCAGTATAGTAGATACCTGTACGATACTGAACTCCCTTATCATTTCCTTGTTGATTTAAACTTGTTGGATCAATAATTCTAAAATAGTGTAATAAAATTTCTCTTAATGAAATTTCATCATTATATTGAATATGAATCGTTTCTGCATGATGTGTAATTTTTAACAGTTCATAAGTAGTAGTTTCACTGTTTCCATTAGCATATCCAACACTAGTAGAAACAATTCCTTTGATTTGAGAAAAATATTGTTCTACTCCCCAAAAGCATCCTCCCGCTAAATAAATTTCTTTCATTGTATCACCTCGTAATTTTACTATAACATATTTTATAATCATTTTAAACTAATTCAATTCTAAAATAGTGTATAATAGAAGTGGTGATAATATGGGAATTAAGATGATAATTTCACTACTAGTGATTATTTTTTCACTGATTGTAGTGTTGTTTATTCAAAGAAAATATAAACTAACAAAAAATCAAATTGTTATTTTTTTATTACTTACATTATTTTGGATAAGTGTAGGATTAATACGAGATTATCGTAAAAGATATGCAATTATTGAAATTTCCAAAGGTGGTTTAGGATTGGGGGCATTAGTTGCTTCAAATATAGCAGCAGGATATGGATTAATCTCAATGATTGTTCGTTTACCGATATTTTATTTTAGTGATTTATTTAAAAGAAGAAAAATATTTATTCAAATTGCATTGTTTTTATTAATGATTACTTCATTATTGGTGTATACGAACCCGAATCAAACTACGCTACATTTTTCAAGTTTAGCAATGGGATTTTCAGCAAGTTTATTGGCATTATTTAATGTGGTATTCGCCTCAACATTTGAAAAAGAAAAGGCAATGATTTCCGTTTCAATTTTATCCATTGCTCCTTTAATTGCAGAATTTACAAGTAGTGCATTACAATACTATATTTTAGCTCAACAACCTAATTATGGATATTTATGGTTAATATCTTCAATTATAGCGGCAATTTCTTTTGTATTGGTCTTTTTTATGCCTGAATTTAAATATGATGGAAAGCAATTTACAAAAGAAAAGTTTTTAAAAATTATGCGTAATCCATATTTTATTGTAGTGTGTATTAGTGCTGTTTTAATTAGTTTTATTCGTTTTTCTACTTCAGGAGCAAATTTAAATGCTTATGTGAAAATATTAAATATGGATGAATTTTATATTTCTTATATTGATGTTGTCTTTTCAATTGCACAATTAATCTCAGGGGTATTAATGGGGTTAGTGCTACAAAAAAAATTCGGAACAAACCGTACTTTGCATATCGGATTGTTTAGTTCATTATTGTATGTATTATTATTAATTTTTACGAAAAATACGCATATTTTATTCTTTGCTTATGTTTTACATGGTTTAGGATATGGAATTTGTTATAATTGTTTGATTGGGATGGCATTACAACCTTTTGAAAAGGAAGAGCGCTACTTAACAATGGGGATTTTTCAAGCTTTTTTTGCGATTGGAATTTATTATGGGGATAAAGTATATGCATTATTAATTGATATTATTCCAATACATTTTAATTCAAATACAACAGTTTTTATTTTTGTTTCAGGATTAATCTTAATTACAATGATATTAGTAGGTGTGGTAAAATATGAAAAAGATTGATTATTATTTAAGTATTAAAGGAGAAGGAGTTAAAAATGAAGACCGTATTGGTTTTTTTGAAAATTATTATTGGGTAATTGATGGTGCAACAGGAGTATTTAATACGAAGTACCTTGATGATGAATCGGATTGTGCATATGTAGTGGAAATACTAAATCATGAAATAAAACATAATTTAGCTTATGATTTATCGTTAAGCCAAATTATTCAAAAAAGCATCCGAAATACTTATTTAAAAATTAAAGATTGTATTCCTTTAGATACGCCAATTTTTACTTTACCTAGTTTTGCGTGTATTTTAATCCGAGTATTGGAAAATAAAATAGAATACTATGTTATTGGAGATTGTTTGTTGATAGTAGAAAATGAAAAAATAATTGAAGATACTCGAATTAAAAAATTTAGTTTAAATAATGCTAATTTATTAAGCAAAGAGAAAAATAAAGAAAATCGACTGCAATTACTGCAAAAAACAAGAATGAAAATGAATCAAACAGATGGATATCCAATTTTATCTTTAGATGAAAATAGTGCTCAAAATGGATTGAGTGGATGTGTTGAATATTCAAATCAAAGAATTATTTTAATGAGCGATGGGCTTGATTTTTACTTAAAAAATTTGGATTTATTAAAGTGTAGGTTTAGTTATGATTTTATAAATGAAATCATTTCAGCTACTTTTAATTTAGAAAATGAAAGGGTAAAGACGAACCTTAAAAAAAGAGATGATATTTCAGTAATTTCACTGATATAGAAAGGAGGATTTATGCAACATATAGTTATTGTTCCAAATCATTTAGTGGATATTATAAAGCAAGGGATTACAAAGTATAAACCAATTCAATTTGGATATGATTTTATATCTTTTAACCAATGGATTGAACACCAATGTGTAATTCAATTCTCATCTTCATATCATAATCAAATTCAAGTTTACCATCAATTACAGCATTTATCTAAAAAAAATCGTTTTTATTCTTTAATTAATCAAAAAGAATTTATTGACCAAGTATATAAATTTATGTATGAATTAAAAAAATATCAAGTAAATTTTAGTCATATCGAAGATGTAGATATTAAAGAGTTAATTTCGATTGTATCAAAAGTTAATTTAAATATTGATATATTATATGAAAAATTAGAACAGCTTGATTTCTCAAAAATTCAGGTATTAGAAGGAAATTATGCTT
>JBHALC010000030.1:0-2616 GCA_041827565.1 Erysipelotrichaceae bacterium | reverse complement strand
TGATGCATTAAATAAACCTTTAGGGTATGTAAGATCTTCGAGTAAAGATCATGGTCGTAATAACCAAATTGAAGGGTTCTACGAACCTGGTTCAAAAGTAGTTGTAATTGAAGATTTAATTTCTACTGGAGGAAGTGTAGTTGAAGTAGTAAATGCATTAAGAGAAGCAAATATTGAAGTAGTACAAGTGGTAGCAATCTTTACATATGAATTAGATGCAGCAATGGAAAAAATGAAGGGAATTGAATATACAACTTTATCGAACTATACAGCATTAATTCATGTTGCAAAAGAACAAAATTATATTAAAGAAGAAGATTTAGCTAAACTAACAAAATTTCAAAAAAATCCAAAAGATTCATCTTGGATGCAGTAATATAATTAAAGAACATGCAATAAAACTATGTTTAGAGATGATGGCATGTTTTTATTGTCTATAGACAAAAACCACCTGCTATGCGGGTGGTAATAAAGTTATACTCACAAGAACACCTTCTTTCTAGTATAATAAAGAAGCCTGACAAGCAACATCAAAACTAGAAAGAAAAGGATGTACATTAATAGAAGTAGAAGCATGTCCAGGCCATATCCATATGTGAATTGAAATACACCAAAATGTTCAATTTCATCATTTATGGGATATCTAAAAAGTCAATCCACATTGATGATATTTGAAAGGCATGCGAATTTAAAGTATAAATTTGGGAATCGAAAATTTTGGGCAAGAGGGTATTTTGTAGATACAGTAGGAAGAAATGAAAAAGTGATGAGGGAGTATATCCAAAATCAGTTTTAAGAAGACCGCTTATATGATCAATTAAGTTTAAAAGAATATATTGACCCGTTTACAGGTGAGCCGGGAAAGGTGAATAAAAAAACCTCTTTTAGAGGCAACAAGTAAAGATGTTTCAACTGTCCGACTTCGAAAGTCGAAAGACTATGCAACAACAAGCCCTTATAGGGCTGTTCCATACCACTAGTTTTACTAGTGGTTATGATTCAAATTTATGAAAAAATCTCATTTTAAAAAAGTATTTACAAAAAAGAAAAAATGTGATATTATTTTTACATAAAAGGAGTTAGAATTTAAAAACATATAATTAATTCAAAACTAGGGAGGAAGAAAAAAGTATGAAAAGATTAATTCAATTAGCTGTGGTTTGTTTCATTTTTTTAGTTAGCATGAATCAAAATACAGTATACGCTAAACGAAAGGTAGGTCACTCAAAACCTGTAGAAGGAAGGATAGCAACATATGAACTGTATTATCATTATAGTGAAGAGGATGATGCTTACGGTGGGCAACATAGATTATCATTATCTGTCTATGACTTTGCAGATGTTGGAGAAATTTTAAATTGGAAAGAAAATAATTTGAGTTTAGAAGAAAAACTAGAAAGACTTCAAATGGACAGTGATATAATGGGAGAAATTCGAGAAAAATTTCCAGAGCTTTCACCATATTTTAAACAAATAGGATATCAAGTTGCTTGTCATGAATTAGGTTCTAGACTTTTACACCCCCAGCCAGAATGGGATATGGAAATTCAAAGACAAAATCCTATAATTCCATATGTAATGGAGTGGAGTGATCAGTGTAATCGAGCGTATTGGGTAGATAATAAATTGTTATTTAATCCAAATGTTAAGTTTCATGGTCAAACTCCTGTTCCAAACCAATGGATTAGTTACCCAAAAAACGGTAAACCTATTTATTACTATGTAGATGAAAACTATGTAGGAGTGACAGGTTGGAAATATATTGATGCTTGGTATTATTTCAATGATTTTGCTGTAATGCAAACAGGATGGTTAGGTTATAATAATCAATGGTGTTACTTGGATAAAAATGGAAGAATGCAAACAGGAATACAAAAAATTGATGATAAGTACTATGCTTTAAAACGAGATAGTGGAGAAATGTATCATAGTAGATGGATAGGAGATAGTGGAAAATGGTACTACTCAAAAGATTCTAAAGGAGATTTATCTGTAAGCGAATGGGAAGAAATTGATAATAAATGGTACTATTTTAATAGCGACGCAACAATGAAAAAAGGATGGCTTGGTTACAATGGTCATTGGTATTATTTAGAAGACTCAGGTGCAATGATAACAGGTTGGAAGACGATAGATGGTTCTAGATATTACTTCAAGTCTAGTGGTGAAATGTTAACAGGGGTGCACATTATTGGTAATATTGAGTATGAATTCAACAGCAGTGGGCACTTAATCAGAACAGGAAAAAAAACAGAGTTACCCCCTGCATGCAATAAATATACATGTATAATGCCTTACAGTAACGATAAAGGAGTAAGTGAATAATATGAAAAATAACAATTTATTTAAGATTATTACTGCAATTATAGTATATATACTATTTTATTTATTAATTATTCAATTGAAAGATCCACATGCTGGAAATTATTTAGGAGATCCAGGTGTATATATAATGGATGAAGCTCGAATTACTGAAAGTTTATCAGTGTATAAATTGCATATTTATATTATAATTATGATTTTATCGGTTAGTTTGGTTCGCTTTTTATGGTTATTAAAAAACAAACAGTTTGATATTTTTGCATTTATTACAATAATTTGGGGAATTTGGATGAT
>JBHALC010000029.1:0-3778 GCA_041827565.1 Erysipelotrichaceae bacterium | reverse complement strand
ATTCTATCAACACAAATGGTGAAAATTGGGATTATGGAAGAAATGAAATTTATAAATATGATTTTAAAAAGAAAATTTCAACAAAACTAACAAGTGAAGGAACATATCAATTTGCGATAAGTAATGAAGATGAATCTAAATTTTATTTTTTTGGAAATGATTATGAATATAAATTTGTGACGTTAAATCGTTTATATGAATTTGATGTAAAATCAAAAAAAATAACTTGTTTAACTAGTGATTTAGATGTAGAATTATCTGATGTTTTTGTGGCAGATTTCCAACAAAAAACAAGAGGATTTCAACCTTATTTAAATAATAATCAAATCATATTTAGTGGAACAAGTTATGGAAAAACCATTGTATATCAAATTGATTTAGATTCAAAAAAATTAACAACTCTTTTTAATCAAGAAATGCATTTAAGTGATTCTGCTTTTAAAAATGATTTACTTGTAACTTATTCTACATTAAATAAACCAAGTGCATTAGGGATAATTAAAAATGGTAAATTAAAAGAAATTTATAATCCAAATGAAGAATTTGAAAAAATTCATCAATTCGCGGAAATTGAAAGAATTACATATAATGGAGTATTTGACATTCCAATTCAAGGATGGTTTGTAAAGCCAATTGAATCTAAAAAAGCTTATCCAGCTATTTTATATGTTCATGGTGGACCACAAGTATGTTTTGGAGAAACATTCTTTCATGAGATGCAGGTGTATGCTGCACAAGGATATGGTGTAATGATGTTTAATCCTAGAGGAGGACATGGATATGGACAAGATTTTGTTGCGGCAATACTTGGATCATATGGAAGAAATGATTATGAAGATTTAATGTTGGGAGTAGATTATATTACAAATAAATATCCTGAAATTAAAGATTTATACTTAACAGGTGGAAGTTATGGTGGATTTATGACAAATTGGATTGTGAGTATGAATCAACGATTTAAAAGAGCAGTAACACAAAGAAGTATTTCAAATTGGATAAGTTTTTATGGAACTAGTGATATTGGTCCATTCTTTGTGGAAAATCAATTATTATGTGATTTAAGTCATGTGGATTTACTTTGGGAAATGTCTCCTTTAAAAAATATTGAAAATGTGAAGACACCAACTTTAATTTTACATGGAGAAGAAGACTTAAGATGTCCACTAGAACAAGCACAACAGTTTTATGTTGGATTAAAAAAACATAACATAGAAACGAAGTTGATTACTTTCCCTAAATCAAGTCATGGATTATCTCGTAATGGAATACCATATTTAAGAATGGAAAGAATTCAAGCAATATTAGATTGGTTTAAAATTAGTGGATAGTATCCACTTTTTTACATTACAACATTGTTACAGCTTCTTAACAATTCGTTTATTTTTTATTAATCATTGTCGTATATACTGTTGTTGGAGGAAAGATATGAAAAAACAAAAATTATTATTAGTTTCTACTGCTTTAATTTCATCATTGTTTATGAATGTTAAAGCAAATACGAATACAACAACACAACCAACACAACCAAACAGTATTACGATTGATGATGCTTTAGCTAAAGCTGATGCTGCAATACATCGAAGTGACAATGAAGCGATTTATAACATTGATGGAATTAGATATAGTACATTAAAAACACAAAGTAATCCAAACCGTCTTGTAACAAGCATTAATGGTGATCCAAGATATCAAAGAGGATTTAACTGGTTTACTTCATTACCTTTTGATGATGCAGAAGTTAAAGTTTCACTTAAAGAAGATTTATCAAATGCGATTTCATTTAAAGCTGAAATGAAAAAAGTAGAGTCTTATTATATGCCTCGTGATGAAAAAGGATTTTTCATCTATGATGTTGTAGATACTCAAAGACAAAAAATTGGAGAGTTTACATCTGAAAATCGTACAGTAGGATGGAGTGCAACGGCTGAAGCAAAAAAACTAGGTGGTACAGCAAGTATTGCACCTAGAAAAATTGATGAATATTCTTATAAAGCTTTAGCTCAAGATTTAAAACCAAATTCTAAATATTACTACCAAGTTGGAGTAAAACAGGAGGATATTCTGAAGTAGGTACATTTAAAACTTCAGGAAATGTTGGTGAAGAATTTAGCTTTGTTCATTATACAGATACACAAAATTTATGGTCAAATGAACATATAATTGATGAAGCAGCATATGGTGCAAGTACTTTAGAAGAAGCTTTAAAGACAGCACCGAATGCTGATTTTGTTGTGCATACTGGCGATATAGTAGAGATTGCTCAATCGGAAGATGAGTGGGTTGATTTGCTGGAAAAATCAAAAAAATCATTACTTAATACAACATTAGTGGCAGCATCCGGAAATTATGATGAATATGGATTTAGTTCATCAAATCGTTTTCCGTTAAAGTTTAATGAGCACTTAAATGTTCCTTCTAATCATGGAATTGATGGTGGAAGTTACTATTCTTATGATTACAATGGAGTACACTTTGTTGTATTAAATACGAACGATTATAAAGGAGATGGAAAAGCATTAAGTCCGACTCAATTAGAATGGATTAAAAATGATGTAAAACAAGCTAGACAAAATGGTGCAAAATGGGTAATTTTAGCTTACCACAAACCTCTATACTCTAAAGGATACCATTCATTACAAGATCGTGATGTTCAAGCTGTTCGTAATGGTTTTATGAAATTAATTGATGAACTAGATATTGATTTAGCATTACAAGGTCATGATCATGTTGTTTCAAGAACAAAATCACTACAATATGTACCAACTGAAACAAGTCGTTTCAATGCTAAAATTGCAGATACGGTAAAAAATAAAGAAGGAAATTTAATTAATCCTGAGGGTACAACATTTGTTTTACCGAATACAGCAGGAACAAAAACATACGATAGTATTTATGATAAAGGATTAGAACACGTTCATAAAGTTCGTACAAATTTAAGATGGTTAACTCAAGAATTATTAGATGAATATAACAACTTATTTGAAGTTGGATACCAACCACAACAAAGTCCAAGATTTGAGACTTCTCATTCAAATGGACGTGACTCTACGATTCAAAACTTCTCTAAATATACAATTAAAAATGATAAATTAGTTGGAGAAATGTATCAAGTTGAAGGTGAGTTAGGGAATAGAACTGTTAAGTTAGTAGATACATTTGTAATTGAGAAAAAAGTTGGAGAATTAAATATTGATGTTGAAGTTACATTTGAGGAGAAACAAAAGAAACACAAGCATTCTTAAAAGTGGATGGTGTGATCGATTCAACTAAATCACTAACATTTAATGCAGGAAATAACTTTAAAGCACAAGCATTTACTAATTTACCTAAATACTTAAAAGATGGAACAGAAATAAAATATGAAGTAGTATTTAATGATTTAGAAAAC
Organism: Erysipelotrichaceae bacterium; assembly: GCA_041827565.1. Lineage (GTDB taxonomy): Bacteria > Bacillota_I > Bacilli_A > Erysipelotrichales > Erysipelotrichaceae > CAMCRE01. Next base: position 390 of record JBHALC010000029.1, on the reverse strand, counting down.
TACAGTGAAAAAGTAACACAAGAAGTAGTAAATGAAAATCAAGATTTAAAAGTTAAAAATGATTATGTAAGAAATGATTTAAAAGTTACTTATAAATTTGTGGCTGATCAATCATTACCAAAAGAAGTACTAGATTTATTACCGGTTGATTTAAATAACTATGAATTTAACCATTCTCTTGCACCTACACTAAAACTGGATCCAATTACAATTGGAGATAAAGTTTGGAAATTTGAAGGATTTGAAACAAAAGTCTTAACTACTGGAAATACAGTAGTTGAAGGAAAATGGACTGTAAGTGATGTAGTAAAACCAGTAGAAGATAAAACTACTACAAAAGTAGAATCTAATACTACTAAATCAAATAAAAAAGATGTAGATACAAGTGAT
>JBHALC010000028.1:0-19053 GCA_041827565.1 Erysipelotrichaceae bacterium | reverse complement strand
TTAGGTGCAAGTAAGGTACAAACAATATTTAAAGTAATTTTACCAACTATTTCAAATGGTATTTTTACTTCAATTATATTAGCGATAGGTCGTGTAATTTCTGAAAGTGCCCCATTAATTTTGACCGCTGGAGCAGTGTATAAATTACCTAGATCGATACTTTCAAGTGCACGAACACTTACAACTCACTTGTATTTCTTAATTACAGAGCCAGTAGGAAGTAATGCAACAAATTTTGCATATGCAAGTGCGACAGTAATTGTGTTAATTATTATTATATTAAATATAATTTTAAAAATAGTAAAAAGAATGATGGAGAAAAATAAATAATGGAATCAGTATTTAAAATAGAAAATTTTAATTTATATTATGGAGATTTTCACGCAGTAAAAGATATAACAATGCAAATACCAAGAAATAAAGTTACTGCTTTAATAGGTCCTTCAGGATGTGGTAAATCTAGTTTTTTAAGATGTATGAATCGTATGAACGATTTTGTTGAGAGTGCTAGAATGGTTGGAAAAATGGAATATGAAGGGAAAGAAGTTGCAAATATAGATGTTCAGCAATTAAGATTAAAAGTTGGAATGGTATTTCAAAAGCCGACTCCATTTCATATGAGCATTTATGAGAATATTGCATATGGATTGAGATGTGCAGGTGAAAAAAATAAAAAAGTATTAGACCAAAAAGTAGAAGATGCTTTAAAGAAAGCGGCACTATGGGATGAAGTAAAAGATAATTTGAAAAAATCAGCATTACAATTATCTGGGGGACAACAACAGCGATTATGTATAGCTAGAGCTATTGTAATGCAACCAGATGTTATTTTAATGGATGAACCTACAAGTGCATTAGATCCGATTGCAACTAAAAAAATTGAAAATTTGATAGAGGATTTAAAAAAGGAGTTTACAATTGTAATAGTAACTCACTCAATGCAGCAAGCCGCTCGAATTTCAGATTATACAGCTTTCTTTTTACTGGGTGAATTAATAGAATTTGAAAATAGCAAAAAATTCTTTAGTATGCCAAGTGATAAGAGAAGTGAAGATTATATTACAGGGAGATTTGGATAATGAATTTATTACGACAACAAAGAAAATTAGAAAAAGCAGTTCTTTTTATGAAAGAAGATACATTAAAAATGTATCAATTGTTAGCTGAGGTGGTAGAAGACCAAAATGAAGAAAAAATAAATGAAATAATTAAACTAGATGAATCTGTAAATGAAAATGAAGAAATTATTTTAGAAGAGACAATTATTGGGTTAGCACTACTTTCACCAGTAGCAACAGATTTAAGAACAATGGTTTCTTGTATTCGTATTTCAAATGAAATGGAACGAATCGCTGACTATGCAAAAAATATTTCTGAGTATTTTTTAAAGAATAAATTTAAATCAAAAACGCTAATCCAAACTACAATTCAATTAATTTTAGAGATAGCTAAAGATTTTGAATTAGTGGTTGATGCATTCTTAAACCATAATATTGATATTGCATATGAGATGAAAAGTAAAATTGATAAATATAATCAAAAATTCCAACAGTTCTTCTTAGTTATGAACGAAAAAGAGCACGGAACTTTTGAACAGTTGTATCATGTATATGTAACATTTAAGAGTTTAGAGCGAGCAAAAGATCATATGTTAAACATGTGTGAATGCTTAGTTTACTTACAAACAGGTAAATTTTATAATTTTGAATAGAAAAAAGGAAGTAAATTTTCAAAGATTTACTTCTTTTTTATTATTTGAATATAAGTCCACCGATAGAAATTACTGTTGTAATTGTACCAACAATAAAGCAGTAGTATGCAAAATAGTTTAATTTCTTTTCTTTAAGAATTAAGAATAATAAGCGCATTGCAAAATAAGTTGTAATTCCACTTGCGATAAACGCTATAAATAAGGGGAAAGCTTCACTAGCTAGATTGCTCATTTTTAATAAATCAGGAATACCAGATAAAACGGCAAGTGTTGCAATAGGAATAAACATAAAGAATGCAAATTTCATTGATTGTTTTACATTATATCCTAAAATCATACCAGTTGCATTTGTTGTTCCGCTTCTTGAAATCCCAGGAAGTAAAGCAATCATTTGTGATAATCCGATTACAAAAGCACTTCGATACCCCGGTTCTCTTGTTTCAGATTTTGAGGGTTTAGTGTTATGTGCAATTGATAGCAGAGTTCCAGTGATGAGTAGTGAAATTCCAACAGATAATGGGCTTGATAATAGCGTCGTAATTTGATCTTTAAATAGAAGTCCAATAATTCCAGCAGGAATAGTAGCTAAGATTAGTTTCATTCCGTAATGGAAATGAGAAAGTCCTTTTTTTTCAGCGTTATCTTTTGACTTGAAGTAAATTGGTAATTCAGTAAAGAATCCTTTAAATAAATCAATGAAGTCTTTTTTATAAAATAATAATACTGCTATTAATGATCCAGCATGTACTACAAGTTCAAATACTGCTCCCCCTTCCGTTTCAACACCAAATAATGATTTTGCAAGAACTAAGTGTCCACTACTTGAAACCGGAAGTGGTTCAGTGATTCCTTGGACAATACCAAGGATTAAATATAGAAAAGTTTTCATATTCCTCCTAGAAAATGTCGAATCCGACTTTTTTATAAATTTTTCTCATTTTTTTATAAGTGAGCTTATTCGCAAATTCGCTCCCTTTTTTTAGTGTGTCTTCAATTAAACTACTATTAGTGATATCATTATATTTTTGTTGCAAACTAGTTAAAAATGATTGAACTGCTTCTGCAACTTCTTTTTTAAAAGAAGCATAACCTTGATTTTGATATCTTTGAACAATACTTTCGATAGGTTCATCTGTTAGAGATGATAAAATAGTTAGTAAATTTGAAATTCCGGGTTGGTTTATTTCATCAAAATTTACAATTCCGATAGAATCTGTAACAGCAGACATTACTTTTTTATATGCTATTTTAGGATCGTCGAGTAAGTCAATTGTTCCTTTTGGATCGGAATAAGATTTAGACATTTTTTTGCTTGGATCAGTTAGTGACATAATTTTAGCACCAACTTTTGGATTAACAGGAGTTGGAATAGTGAAAGTTTCTCCATAAAAATGATTGAATCTCTCAGCTAAATCTCTAGTTAGTTCAACATGTTGTTTTTGGTCTACCCCAACAGGAACAAAATCAGCGTCATATAATAAAATATCTGCAGCCATTAAAGAAGGATACGTATAAAGTCCTCCAGTTAGGTTGTCTTCTTTTTTTGAAAGTTTGTCTTTAAATTGAGTCATACGGTTTAATTCACCTAAATATGAATTACAAGTTAGAATCCATCCTAATTGTGTATGTGCAATGACATCGGATTGTAAGAAAAGGTGAACTTTTTCTGGGTTTAGACCGCATGCTAAATAAAGTCCAATTAATTCTTTTGTATTTCTTTTTAATTCATTTTTTTCAATACGAACAGTTATTGCATGTAAGTTTGCAATAAATACGTAAAGTTCATATTCATCTTGAAATTGGATAAATTGGCGGATTGCACCAATATAATTACCTAGGTGAAGACGTCCAGTAGGCTTAATTCCACTTAACATTTTTTTCATTTTGTCGCCTCCTTTTTTAAATATGATACACTGTAATCCCTTTTTTTTCAAGTTTAACAAAAAAAATGAAAAAAAATTAAAAAAAGTCTTTTCAAAATCACATTTTTGTATTATAATAATAATGTAAGAAAAAGGAGGGGATAATTGTGATAATATTATATACATCCCCTGGTTGTGCTTCATGTCGAAAAGCGAAGCAATGGTTGAAAGAGCATAAATTAAGTTTTGTGGAAAAAAATATTTTTTCTAGTTTGTTGCGTGATGAGGAAATTCGTTATTTATTAATGCGTACAGAAAATGGTAGTGAGGATATTATTTCCACTAGATCTAAAGTTTTTCAAGAGTTAGACCAGGATTTAGATGATTTAACATTTAGTGAATTAATAGATTTTATTAAGGGCAACCCTTCAGTATTAAAAAGACCGATTATTGTTGATGAAAATAGTTTTGTTGTTGGGTATGATGATGATGAAATTACATCGTTTTTACCAAGAGAAAGAAGAAGTAAAATCATATTATAAAGAGTTCACAATTTAGGAAAAGTGCAGAAATGCATTTTTTTATTTTTATAGAGTGTTAAACTTGAAAGTCACTAGTAAAATATTGTATAATAAATGAAGTCCGTATGGACTATGCGAGGTTGCTGACACACTGATACGCGTTGTCATGAATTAGTGATCAGGGAATTCGCAAATTATATGTAGTCTATGAAATAGACAGAAGGAGAAAATCATGGCAAAAAACAGTGTACGTATTCGCTTAAAAGCATATGAACACCGAATCTTAGATGCAGCAGCTGAAAAGATTATTCAAGCAGCACAAGCTCACGGTGCAGCTAAAGTTGTTGGACCTGTACCACTTCCAACTGAAAAGCAAGTAATTACAATCTTGCGTGCGGTACACAAATACAAAGACTCAAGAGAGCAATTTGAAATTAGAACTCATAAACGTTTAATCGAAATTGTTCAACCTACTGCGGAAACAATCGATAGCTTAAGTCGATTAGAATTACCAAGTGGTGTTGACATTGAGATTAAGCTTTAATTGGTGGAGGTGACATCATGAGAGGAATCTTAGGACGTAAATTAGGGATGACGCAAGTATTTACAGAAGACGGAGTATTAATTCCAGTAACTGTTGTAGAAGCGACACCAAATATTGTATTACAAAAGAAAACAAATGAAAATGATGGATATGAAGCAATCCAATTAGGATTTGAAGACATCAAAGAACAACGTGCAACTAAAGCAGCAGTAGCTCATGCTAAAAAAGCAGATACAGCTCCAAAAAGATTTGTACGTGAAATTAGAGGAAACGAAATGTTCAACTTTGAAGTTTCTCAAGAAGTTAAAGTAGATATCTTTGCTGCTGGAGAAATGGTAGACGTAGTTGGAATAAGCAAAGGAAAAGGATTTATGGGAGCTGTTTACCGTAATAACCAACACTTAGGACCAGCATCACACGGGTCAGGACACCATAGAGGTCTTGGATCTTTAGCAACAATCGGACGTAACAATGGTGTTGTTAACAAAGGACGTGCAATGGCAGGACAAGAAGGAAATTACCGTACAACAAACCAAAACTTAGAAATTGTTAAAGTAGATGTTGAAAATAATTACTTATTAATTAAAGGAAATGTTCCTGGAGCAAAACGTTCATTAGTAATTGTTCAATCAGCAAAACGTAGCAAAGGAAATGTAGAAGCTAAAGTTTTAGTGGACTACAGTAAGGGGGAATAGACGATGCCAAAAGTGGTAGTATTAAACCAAGAAGGAAAAGAGTTACGTGAATTAGAACTTAATCCAGCAGTGTTTGGTATCGAACCAAACCAACAAGCAATGTTTGATGCAGTAGTAATGCAACAAGCTAGCCAAAGACAAGGAACTCACAAAGTGAAAAACCGTCGTGAAGTAGCTGGAGGGGGAAGAAAACCTTGGAGACAAAAAGGAACAGGTAGAGCAAGACAAGGATCAACACGTTCTCCACAATGGAGAGGTGGAGGGGTTGTATTTGGACCTACACCACGTTCTTATGCATATAGCTTAAACCGTAAAGTTAGAAGATTAGCTTTAAAATCAGTATTAACTGAAAAAGTATTAGAAAATGAATTTGTAGTAGTAGATGCTTTAAACTTCCCAAACATTAAAACAAAAGACTTTGTTAAAGTTTGTGATGCTTTAAATTGTGGAAAGAAAACATTATTTGTAGTTTCAAATGATGAAGATTACACAAATGCATACTTATCTGCTCGTAACTTACCAAATGTTTTAGTATTAACAAACGATAAAATTAACGTGTTCGATTTAATGAACGCAAACCGTGTAGTTGCTACTGAAACTGCTGTTAAAAATGTAGAGGAGGCATTAGGTTAATGAAAAACTATAGAGATGTGATCCTACGTCCAATCATCACTGAGAAATCAATGAGATTAATGGAAGAAGAAAACAAATATACATTCGAAGTTGCTAAAGGAAGTAACAAAACAGAAGTTAAAATTGCAATTGCTAACATCTTTGATGTAAAAGTAGAAGCAGTTAACATCTTAAACGTGCGTCCAAAAGACAAACGTGTTGGAAAATTTGCTGGAAAAACAAGAGCAATTCGTAAAGCGATTGTTAAATTAGCTAAAGACCAAACAATTCAATTATTCGAACAGGGAGAATAACGCTATTTCCTGTATAAAATTTGCGTAGGGAGGAAAAAGAATGCCAATTAAAAAGTATAAACCAACGACTAATGGTCGTCGTGGTATGTCAGGATTAACTTTTGAAGAAATTACAACAAGTACACCTGAAAAATCATTATTAGCTCCATTAAAATCTAAAGGTGGGCGTAACAATAACGGACGTATTACAACTCGTCACCAAGGTGGAGGACACAAACGTAAATACCGTATTATTGACTTTAAACGTAACAAAGACTTAATTCCAGCAACAGTTGCTACAATTGAGTACGATCCAAACCGTAGTGCAAATATTGCATTATTACACTATGCTGATGGAGAAAAACGTTACATTATTGCTCCAAAAGGATTAACTGTAGGACAAGTTATCTTCTCAGGAGAAACTGCAGATATTAAAGTAGGAAATGCTTTACCATTAAAAAATATGCCTGAAGGGACTGTTATTCACAATATTGAGTTAAAACCTGGAAAAGGTGGACAATTAGCTCGTAGTGCTGGAGCAAGTGCTCAAATTTTAGGGATTGAAGACAAATATGTAATTATTCGTTTAACTTCTGGAGAAGTACGTAAAGTGTTATCAACTTGTCGTGCTACTGTAGGACAAGTAGGAAACGAAGACTACAACTTAGTAAACTTAGGGAAAGCTGGACGTTCTAGATGGTTAGGAATTAGACCAACAGTTCGTGGATCAGTTATGAACCCTAATGATCACCCACATGGAGGGGGAGAAGGACGTACTCCTATTGGACGTAAATCTCCAATGACACCTTGGGGTAAAAAAGCTATGGGTGTTAAAACTCGTAAAGCGAAAAAAGCGTCTACTAAATTAATCGTAAGACGTCGTAATGAGAAATAGTGGAAGGAGGAAATAAGTAATGAGTGAAAATAAACAATTAAGCCGTAGTGCTAGAAAAGGAGCTTTCTGTGATGTACACTTAATGAAAAAAGTGGAAAAATTAGAAGCTTCAGGAAAAAAAGAAGTTATTAAAACTTGGTCACGTCGTTCAACAATCTATCCACATTTCGTAGAACACACATTTGCGGTATACAATGGAAAAGAACATGTTCCAGTATATGTAACTGTGGATATGGTAGGACACAAATTAGGTGAATTTGCGCCAACACGTAAATACACTGGACATGCTGAAGATAAAAAAGGAAAACGCTAGGAGGAGACTATGATGGAAGTAAAAGCAACAGCAAAAACATTACGTATTCCACCTAGAAAAGCTCGTTTAGTTATCGATCTTATTCGTGGAAAAAACGTTGAAGAAGCAGCAGCTATCTTAAAATTCACACCAAATCATGCGGCAGCATCTATTGCTAAAGTATTGAAATCAGCAGTAGCAAACGCTACAAACAACAATGGATTAGATGAATCAAAATTATTCGTTAAAGCATGTTTTGCAAATGAAGGAGTTACTTTAAAACGTTTTACTCCTAGAGCAAAAGGAAATGCAAGTCCAATTAATAAAAGAACAAGCCACATTACAGTAGTGGTTGCAGAGAAATAAGGAAGGAGCGTAAATTATGGGTCAAAAAGTAAGTCCAATTGGTTTTAGAGTTGGTGTTATTCGTGATTGGGAATCAAGATGGTACGCTGATGATAAAGAATATGCAGGGTTATTACATGAAGACGTTAAAATTCGTGAATTCTTATTCAAAGAGTTAAAATCAGCTTCAGTGTCTAGAATTGAAATTGAACGTTCAAAAAACCGTGTAGAAGTGATTATCCGTAGTGCACGTCCAGGAGTTGTGATTGGACCAAACGGAGAAAACATTGAAACAATTAAAAACAAATTAGTTAAATTAACAAATGATAAAAAAGTTTATGTTAGAGTTGTTGAAGTAGCAAACCCTAACTTAGATGCAAAATTAGTTGCTAGAGCAATCGCGGATCAATTAGAAAACCGTGCATCCTTTAGAACTGCTCAAAAGAAAGCAATTCAAACAACAATGCGTGCTGGAGCTAAAGGAATTAAAACAGCTGTTTCAGGACGTTTAGGTGGAGCAGATATGGCTCGTACAGAAGGATATTCAGAAGGAAATGTTCCTTTACATACATTACGTGCTGATATTGATTACGCATGGGAAGAAGCACATACAACTTATGGACGTTTAGGAGTTAAAGTATGGATTTGTCGTGGAGAAGTGTTACCTGGTGAAATGGTAAAAGAACCAGAAGCACCTGCTCAAAACAATGATCGTCGTGGAAAACGTCCAAACCGTCGTAACAATAACAATAACAAAAAACCAGTTAAAGTTGCACAAGAAGAAGGAGGAAACTAATTTATGTTAATGCCAAATAGAACTAAATATAGAAGACCTCACCGTTTAAGTCATGAAGGACGTTCAAAAGCTGGTCGTGAAGTGGCTTTTGGGGAATTTGGATTAGTTGCTGAAAGTGGTTCTTACGTAAGTAACCGTCAAATTGAGGCAGCTCGTATTGCGATGACACGTTACATGAAACGTGGTGGAAAAGTTTGGATTAAAATTTTCCCACACTTAGCAATCACTAAAAAACCATTAGAAGTACGTATGGGATCTGGGAAAGGAGCACCTGAAGGATGGGTTGCTGTTGTTCAACCAGGACGTGTAATGTTTGAGGTAGCTGGAGTTAGCGAAGAAATCGCTAGAGAGGCTTTCCGTTTAGCAAGTCACAAATTACCAGTAAAAACAAAATTTGTTAGAAAAGGCGAGGAGGAGTAATTCATGAGCGCAAAAGAAATTAGAGAAAAAAGCAATGCTGAATTATTAGCAGAAATTAACACGCTAAAAACTGAACTATTTAACCTTCGCTTCCAACAAGCTGTGGGTCAATTAGAAAACAGCGCAAGAATTCGTAGCGTAAGAAAAACAATCGCTAGAATTAAAACTATCTTGAGTGAAAGAGCTCAAGAAGCTCAAGATTAGGAGGATCAACGAATGGAAAGATCTAATCGTAAAGTATATCGTGGAACTGTAGTTTCAGATAAAATGGATAAAACTATTACAGTTTTAGTTGAAACAAAAAAACGTCATCCATTATATGGAAAACGTGTTAAGTATTCTAAAAAATTCAAAGCACATGATGAATTAAATGCAGCTAAAGTAGGAGACAAAGTGTTAATTATGGAAACTCGTCCATTATCTGCTACAAAACGTTTCCGTTTAGTTAAAGTAGTTGAAGAAGCTATTGTTCTTTAGTAGGGAGGTAACAAAATTATGATTCAAAATGAAACTAGATTACGCGTTGCCGACAACACGGGTGCTAAAGAAGTATTAGTGATTCGTGGACTTGGTGGAAGCCGTAGAAGAAGTAGTAACATTGGAGATGTAGTTGTTTGTACAGTTAAACAAGCTACACCTGGTGGAACTGTAAAAAAAGGAGATGTTGTTAAAGCAGTAATTGTACGTACTAGACGTGGAATTAGAAGAGACAACGGATCATATATTAAATTTGATGATAACGCAGTAGTTATTATTAAAGATGATAAAACACCACGTGGAACTCGTATTTTCGGTCCTGTGGCAAGAGAATTACGTGATAGAGATTACATGAAAATTGTTTCTCTAGCACCAGAAGTATTATAGGAGGGTATCTTTGTGAATATTAAAAAAGGTGATAAAGTTAAAGTTATTACAGGATCTTACAAAGGTACTGTAGCTGAAGTAACAAAAGTGTTCCCTAAAACGGATAAAATAATTGTTGAAGGTGTAAATATTGTTAAAAAACATTTAAAACCTACACAAATGAATCCAGATGGTGGAATTGTTGAAAAAGAAGCTCCAATTCATGTTTCTAATGTTGCTTTATATGATGAAAAAGCTAAACAAGCAGGAAAAGTTAGAATTGAATTAGATAAAAATGGTAAAAAAGTGCGTGTATTCAAAAAAAGTGGCGCACAAGTGAAATAAGGAGGTAACATATGAACCGTTTAGTACAAAAATATAATGAGAGCATTGTTGCTAACTTAACTAAAAAATTTAACTACACTTCAGTAATGCAAGCTCCAAAACTTGTAAAAATTGTAGTTAATATGGGGTGTGGAGATGCAATCTCTAATCCAAAAGCTTTAGAAGAAGCAATGAGTGAATTAGCACAATTAACTGGACAAAAACCAGTTGCAACTAAAGCAAAAAAATCAATTGCAAACTTCAAATTACGTGAAGGAATGCCAATTGGATGTAAAGTTACATTACGTGGAGAAAAAATGTACGAATTTTTTGATAAATTAGTAACAGTTTCTTTACCACGTGTTCGTGACTTCCGTGGAGTAAGTACTACTGCCTTTGATGGACGTGGAAACTATACTTTAGGGGTTAAAGAGCAAATTATTTTCCCAGAGATTAACTTTGATAAAGTTAACAAAACTCGTGGAATGGATATCGTAGTAGTAACTACTGCAAATACAAACGAAGAAGCAAGAGCATTACTAGAAGAATTAGGAATGCCATTTGCGAAATAGGTAAAGGAGAAAAACATGGCAAAAAAATCAATGATCGCTCGTGAAGTGAAAAGACAAGCATTAGTTGACAAATACGCTGAAAAACGAGCTCGTTATAAAGCTGAAGGAAACTATGAAGCATTAAGCAAATTACCACGTAACTCTGCACCATCTCGTTTACACAACCGTTGCAGTATTACTGGTCGTCCACATGCATTTATTGGAAAATTTGGAATTAGTCGTATTAAATTCCGTGAATTAGCTTACAAAGGGCAAATTCCGGGAGTTAAGAAAGCTAGTTGGTAAGAAAAGGAGGAATTTACTAATGATTATGACAGATCCAATTGCGGATATGTTAACACGTGTGCGTAATGCTGTAAGAGCACGTCACACAAGTGTTGAAATTCCTGCAAGTAAAGAAAAAATTGAAATTGCAAAAATTTTAAAAGAAGAAGGATTTATCCTTAAATATGAAGTAAGTGGAGATGTGAAAAAAACAATCACTATTTCATTAAAATATGGTCCAAATGGAGAAAAAATTATTAACGATTTAAAACGTATTTCTAAACCAGGATTACGTGTATATGCTAAATCTGATGCTTTACCAAGAGTATTAAACGGATTAGGAATCGCAATTATTTCAACTTCAAAAGGATTATTAACAGATAAAGCAGCTAAAAAAGCAAACGTTGGTGGCGAAGTAGTCGCTTACGTTTGGTAATCTAGGAGGAGAAATAAATGTCACGTATCGGTAATAAAACGATTACCATTCCTGCAGGAGTAGAAGTTAGCGTTAATGCAGGTAATGAGGTGGTAGTTAAAGGACCAAAAGGAACTTTAACAAGAAAATTTAACGCAGATTTAGGAATTAACATTGAGGGAACTATTATTACAGTTACTCGTCCTAATGAAGAAAAACATACAAAACAATTACATGGAACAACTCGTGCTTTATTAAGCAACATGGTTGAAGGAGTAAGTGCTGGATTCACTCGTACTTTAGAATTAGTAGGGATTGGATACCGTTCAAGTATTTCTGGAAACAAGTTAGTTCTTAATGTTGGGTACTCTCACCCAGTAGAATTTACATTTGATGAAGATGTTAAAGTTGAATGTAAATCTGCTACAGAAATCGTTGTATCAGGAATTGATAAACAACGAGTTGGTGAATGGGCTGCAAATATTCGTGCTGTTAGAAAACCTGAGCCATACAAAGGTAAAGGAATTAAATACCAAGGAGAACGTATTTTACGTAAAGTTGGTAAAACAGCTGGGAAAAAATAGTGAGAAGGGAGCAATACAATGGCTAAAAAATTATCTAGAAATGATGAAAGATTACGTCGTCACGCACGTGTACGTAGAAAAGTTAGCGGTACTGCTGAGTGCCCTCGCTTAAATGTTTTCCGTTCAAACGCACACATTCATGTACAAATTATTGATGATGTTAAACAAACTACTTTAGTAGCAGTAAGCAGTGTTTCACTAAAATTAGAAAATGGTGGAAATATTGAAGCAGCTAAATTAGTTGGACAAAAAGCTGCTGAGTTGGCTTTAGCAGCAAATATTACTAATGTTGTGTTTGACCGTGGTGGATATATTTACCATGGACGTGTAAAAGCATTAGCAGATGCAGCTAGAGAAGCTGGATTGAAATTTTAAAGGAGGGTCGAAGAATGATGGAAAGAAAACCAAGAAGAGACCGTGAACCAAAAGAATTTGAAGAGCGTGTAGTTACGATTAACCGTGTTACTAAAGTAGTAAAAGGGGGACGTCGTTTCCGTTTCGCAGCATTAGTAGTAATCGGTGATAAAAAAGGACGAGTTGGATTTGGAACTGGAAAAGCAAACGAAGTACCAGATGCAATTAAAAAAGCAATTGAAGATGCTAAGAAAAATGTATTTGAAGTTCCAATTATTAAAGGAACTACAATTCCTCATGATGCAATCGGACACTTTGGAGCAGGAAGAGTATTCTTAAAACCAGCTACAGAGGGGACTGGAATTATTGCTGGGGGTGCAGTTCGCGATGTATTAGAATTAGCAGGTTTAACTGATATTTTATCTAAATGTTTAGGAACTCGTACACCTATTAACATGGTTCGTGCTACTGTTGAAGCGTTAAAAGGATTAAAAACTTTAAACCAAGTTGCACGTCTTCGTGAGAAAAAACCGGAAGAAATTCGTGGTTAAGGAGGTCGCTAAATGAAATTACATGAATTACAATATAGCGAAGGAGCTAGAAAAAATAGAAAACGTATTGGACGTGGACAAGGATCTGGAACTGGTAAAACTGCTGGTAAAGGAAACAAAGGACAAAACGCTCGTAGTGGTGGAGGAGTTCGTCTAGGATTTGAAGGGGGACAAACACCATTAGCACGTCGTTTACCAAAACGTGGATTTACTAATTTTACTCGTAAAGAGTATGCAACATTAAATGTTGAATTATTAGAAAGATTTGAAAATGGAACAGTAGTTACCCCAGAATTATTAATTGAGAGCAGAATTGTTCGTAAAGAATTAAATGGAGGAATTAAAGTACTAGGAAACGGTGAATTAACTAAAAAACTTACAGTTAAAGCACACAAATTCTCAAAATCTGCACAAGAACTAATTGAAAAAGCAGGTGGAAGTGTAGAGGTAATCTAGTATGTTTTCAACGGTAACGAGCCTATTTAAAACTAAAGATACACGTAATAGAATATTCTTTACAATATTTGCATTATTTGTGTTTCGATTAGGGGCTACGATCACTGTTCCTTTCGTAAATATACTAAATCAATCAAGTTTAGGAAGCAATCAAGGTTTCCTAGACTTGGTTAACTTACTAGGGGGAGGTTCAATTGAGCGTTTCTCTTTATTTGCACTAGGGATTGGACCGTATATTACTGCATCTATTATTATCCAATTGTTGAGTATGGATGTTATTCCACATTTAACAGAGCTTTCAAAAGAAGGACAAAATGGAAAGAAAAAACTAGATCGATACACTCGTATTTTAGGAGTTATTCTGTGCTTTATTCAAGCAATTATTATGGTTAAGTTTGTATTTGGTAATGAACACCAAGTATTAACACAAGATGATTGGCCAACATTATTATATGTTGCAACAGTATTAACAGGAGGGATGATGTTCCTTCTTTGGATTGGAGATCAAATTTCTGCTAAAGGAATCGGAAATGGTATTTCTATGATTATTTTTGCTGGAATTGTTTCAAACTATCCAACTGTGATTTACGGAATGTGGAATCAAATGGTGAATACAGGTAACTCTCAAGAAATTTTCCAAGGAGTACTTGCATTTAGTGGAATTATGCTTGTATTTGTTGCATTAATTGCATTAGTAGTGTTCATGAGTGTTGCAGTTCGTAGAATTCCAATTAAATATACAACAAGTAATGTTGTTCAAAAAAATGATAAACATACTTATATTCCGTTTAAAATTAACTCTGCATCAGTAATCCCTGTTATTTTTGCTTCTGCATTTATGACAGCACCAATTGCAATTGTTAATTTATTCAATGTACAAAATGATTTTGCGCAATTTATGCGTAACTGGTTAGACTTCAGCAGACCAGGGGGATTAGTAATTTACAGTGTATTAATTGTATTATTTACTTTCTTTTACACTAATTTACAAGTTGATCCTGAGAAAATTGCTGAAAACTTATCTAAAAATGGAACATATATTCCAAATGTTCGCCCTGGAAAAGAGACTAAAAATTATATTGCAATGGTTTTAAATCGTATTACTGTTTTAGGAGCGGCATCATTATTATTTATTGCATTATTACCTCATGTTTTACCAATGTTAATACCAAGTTTACCAAGTGGATTTGCACTTAGTGGAACTGGATTAATTATTGTTGTTGGGGTTGCATTAGAAACTTCAAGTCAATTAAAAGGTCAAATTACTCAAAAATCTTACAGTAATTTCTTAAATAGATAGAGGTGTGATTATGAATATATTAATTATGGGAGCTCCTGGTAGTGGAAAAGGAACAATGTCTGCTCGTATTGTTGAAAAGTATGAATTAACTCATATTTCAACAGGAGATATCTTTAGAAGTGAAATTAAAAATGAAACAGAATTAGGATTAAATGCAAAATCTTATATTGAAAAAGGACTATTAGTTCCAGATTCTGTTACTAATCCGATGGTTGTTTCTTTTTTAGAAAAAAATAATCTTGAAAAAGGTTATTTATTAGATGGTTATCCTAGAACTTTATCACAAGCAGAGGTTTATTCTGATTTAGTTAAGAATACAAACTTAGAGATTAATTTAGTAATTAATCTTGAAGTAGATTATGAAGTAATAAAAGAAAGAATTACAGGTCGTTGGATGTCTCCAGAAGGAAAAATTTACCATGTTAAATTTAATCCACCGATTAAAGAAGGTGTTTGTGATATTACTGGTTCACCATTATTCCAAAGAAAAGATGATACATTAGAAAGTGTAGTGGTGAGATTACAGGAGTATGACAATAACACTAAACCTGTATTAGAATTTTATAAAAAATTAGGAAAATTAGTAAATATTGATGGAGATCGTCCTATGGATGAAGTCTTTGCTGATATTGAAAAATTATTGGAGAAAAAATAATGATTACATGTAAGTCTAAAAGAGAATTAGACTGCATGAGAGAAGCTGGACGAATTGTAGCTCTTTGTCACAAAGAGCTATCGAAAACAATTCGTCCAGGCTTAACTACAAATGATTTGAATAAAGTTGTAGAAAATGTTATAATAAGCAATGGAGCTATTCCATCATTTAAAGGATATGGAGGCTTCCCAGCAGCAGCTTGTGTTTCAGTCAATGATGTAGTTGTACATGGGATTCCAAGTGATAAAGAAGTATTAAAAGAAGGAGATATTGTATCTGTGGATATTGGTGCTTGCTACAAAGGATATCATGGGGATTCAGCATGGACTTATGCAGTAGGAGAAATAAGCGAAGATGCAAAACGCTTATTAAAAGTTGCAGAGGAATCATTATATGAAGGGCTTAAATTTGCAAAAGCTGGTAATCGACTTGGAGACATTTCAAGTGCAATAGGAAATTATATCTATGATAATGGATATTCTACTCCTCATGACTTTTCAGGTCACGGGATTGGTAGTGAATTACATGAAGATCCATCTGTTCCTAATTTCGGAACTGCTGGACGTGGATTAATTCTTAAAGAAGGAATGACACTAGCTATTGAACCAATGGTTCATATTGGTAAACCACATATTAAGGTATTGTCAGATCGTTGGACTGCAAAAACAAAAGATGGTAGTTTAGCTGCTCATTATGAGCACACAATTGTAATTACAAAAGAAGGTTATGAGATCTTCACACAGCTTGAGGAGGAAACGCATTTTTAATGGCAAAACAAGATGTTATAGAGATTGAAGGAGTTATCGAAGATACTCTTCCAAACGCTATGTTTAAAGTGAAATTAGCAAATGGACATGTTATTATTGCTCACGTTTCTGGTAAAATCCGTATGAACTATATTCGCATTTTACCAGGGGATAAAGTAACAGTAGAAATTTCACCTTATGATTTAACACGTGGGCGTATTACATTTAGACACAAATAGTGTCATAGGAGGGAAAATACATGAAAGTTAGACCATCAGTAAAACCGATGTGTGACAAATGCCGTATTATCAAACGTAAAGGACGCGTTATGGTAATCTGTGAAAACCCAAAACACAAACAAAGACAAGGAAACTAAGGGAGGAAATATAGTAAATGGCACGTATTCAAGGAGTAGATATTCCACGTGATAAACGTGTAGTAGTATCATTAACATACGTATACGGAATCGGACGTACAACTGCTAGCAAAATTTTAAAAGGTGCTGGAATTAGTGAAGATGTTCGTGTTAAAGATTTAAGCGATGAGCAAGTAAATGCAATCCGTGCTCAAATCGAATTATTACAATCAGATAAAGAAAACCCACAAAAATTTGAAGGGGACTTACGTCGTGAAGTATTATCAAATATTAAACGTCTAATGGAAATTGGATGTTACAGAGGAATCCGTCATAGACGTGGATTACCAGTTCGTGGACAAAGAACAAAAACAAATGCACGTACTAGAAAAGGTCCAGCTCGTGCAATTGCTGGTAAAAAGAAATAGGACGATAGGAGGGAAATAAAATGGCAAAAGTAAAAAAAGGTGCTACAACTCGTAAACGTCGTGTTCGTAAGAATATTGCGAAAGGAATTGCACACATTCATTCAACATTTAATAACACAATCGTTACAATTACTGATGAAAATGGAAATGCAGTAACTTGGTCAAGTGCAGGAGCTTTAGGATATAAAGGTTCTCGTAAATCTACACCATTCGTTGCTCAATTAGCTGGAGAAGCTGCTGCTAAAGTTGCAGTTGAACATGGAATGAAATCAGTAGCTGTAAATGTTAAAGGACCTGGGCCTGGACGTGAAGCAGCAGTTCGTGCTTTACAAATTGCAGGTTTAGATATTACATCAATTAATGATGTTACACCAGTTCCACACAATGGATGTCGTCCACCAAAACGTCCACGTGGATAATAAAGAATAAAGGAGGAAAAGTAAATGCAGAAATTTGAATATCCAAATTTTGAAGCAAAAGAGTATATTGTAGAAACGAATTACGGAAAATTCAGTTTTGAACCACTTGAAAGAGGATTTGGAACAACAATCGGTAATGCATTAAGACGTGTACTATTATCCTCTTTACCTGGAGCTGCAGTATTCTCTATTGTAGTTCATAGCCAAAATGTATTCCATGAGTTTACAGCTATGGATAAAATTAGTGAAGATGTAACTTCAATTATTTTAAATTTAAAAAAATTAATTATCCAAGTTGATGATATTGAAAATTACGATAATGAAGTATTTAAATTAAAAATCGAAAAAGAAGGTTCTGGAGATGTAACTGGTAAAGATATTATTACTCCAGAAAATATTAAAATTTTAAATGAGGATTTACATATCTGTACAATTGAAGAAGGTGGTCTATTAGACATGGATTTAAATGTTCGTGTTGGTAGAGGATATGTAAGTGCTGATTACAATAAATCTTTATATCACTCAAAAGGATATGGTGATGAAAGAACAATTTATATTGATTCTATTTATACACCAGTTGAAAAAGTTTCATACTTAGTTGAGCAAACTCGTGTAGGACAAAGTGCTAAATATGATCGTGTTATCTTTGAAGTATTTACTAATGGTGCAATTTCACCTGTAAAAGCAATTGCTTTAGGTTCACATATTCTTGCAAAACACTTTATGCTATTAACAAATGTGGATGAAATTGATTTAGAGAGTCAAGCTAACTTATTTAAAAATGCTAAGAAAGAGAAAAATAATGCAGAATCAGCTAAATCTATCGAAGAATTAAACTTATCTGTTCGTGCTTATAATTGTTTAAAACGAGATGGAATAGCTACTGTTGAAGAATTATTAGAAAAAACTGAAGACGAAGTAGTTAAAATCCGTAATTTAGGTAAAAAATCATTTAAAGAATTAGTTGATAAAGTACATAAATTAGGATTAAGCTTCAAACAATCATCTTAAGAAGGAGGAGTAAAATATGGAAAATCGTAAATTAGGGCGTACAGCTGACCATAGAAAAGCTTTATTACGTAACTTAGCTACTGATTTAATTCGTTATGAAAGAATTGAAACTACTGAAATGAAAGCTAAAGAATTAAGAAGTGTAGTAGATGAGTTAATTACTCTAGCAAAACGTGGAGATTTACATGCAAGACGTCAAGCAGCAGCATTTATTTGTAATGTAGATGTTAATGAAAAAGAAACAGTTTTACAAAAATTATTTAATGTTGTAGGACCTAAATATGCAAGCCGTAATGGAGGTTACACTCGTGTAATTAAAACTTACAACCGCCGTGGAGATAATGCTCCTATGGCAATTATTGCATTAGTAGATTAATGATAATTAAAAGTTACAATGTATATTGTAACTTTTTTAATAAAAGGAGTTTTATGCAGGAAATTGAAAAATATGCTAATGAATATAATATACCAATTATCCAAAAAGAGGGATTAGAGGTATTATTAGAAACGATTAAAAAAAATGATTGCATAAATATACTAGAAATAGGAAGTGCAATAGGATACTCTGCTATTAATATGGCATTAATCCATCAGGATATTAAAATAACAACATTAGAATTAGATTCTAATCGTTTTGTAATTGCTAAGGATAATATTAATCGTTTTAATTTGAATAATCAAATTGAAATATTCAATATAGATGCATTGCTATTTGAAACAGATAAAATATTTGATTTTATATTTATTGATGCTGCTAAAGCGCAGTATATTAAATTTTTTGAAAAATATA
>JBHALC010000027.1:0-3200 GCA_041827565.1 Erysipelotrichaceae bacterium | reverse complement strand
GGAACTCGAACAAAAAAACAAACTATATGGATATATTGGAATTACATTGGAATTTTAGACATAGAAAAAACGGCATAACCAATTAAACGATTATGCCGTTAATTTTAAAAGGAATAAATCCCTATTGGAAGTCACCTTTAGATTGTACTTTTTATTTAAATTAAGCTTTGTTTTGTTTTCTTAACACCAAGAATACGATTCCCATTAACATCATCGATACATAATTCACACTTCGATCTGATGTGTCTACTGGTTTTTTCGTAACCGGTGGAATATACGTATTTGTGATTGTATTTCCTGCTACTTCTTTACTGTAGTGCTCTGGTACATTCACTTCATCTACACTGTATGTGTATGCTGTTCCACTTGCATCATTTGCATCTAAGTCATTCCATGTGTGGCTTGTTGTTCCATTGTTTAATGTTACTACATCTCCAAATGCCACTCCATTACGGTATAATTGTACTTCTATGCTTGGTTTTTCTGCTGGTCCATTTACCCATACTTTATTTACTGTGTATGTTGTTTTTGGTATTGCTTGATTATTTGTAATCGTAAATCCCGCAGCAGCATTTCCAGAATATACAACATCATATATTGTAGTACCAACTACAAGTTGACTATTTAGATTAACTCCTGTTTCACTTACTGTATATGTTAATTCATTTAATATATCGCTAGTGCTTGATAATGGAACTAAGATACGGCTTGTCCAATTATTTCCAGCATTTAATGTTGCTGAATATGTATTTGTACCTGCATGAATATTTGCTTCAATTGAATTTTGTTTATCTCTTGAATTTGCCCAATCTTTTGTTACATTGATTTCTTTTCCATAGCGTGCATATACATTAATCGTATGTAATGGTAAAATCGTTGTAATGTCTGTTGTACTGTTTGTAAAGTATGAATCTGCAAAATTAAATTTAGTAATTGTTCCAGCTGTTCCATTTAATTTTGAAGGATTAATCGCTTCTTCAACTGGATTGTATCCAGTATTTGTAACATCTGCTGGTGTTAGATAAGGTTTTCCAGAAGCATTATCTGTGTGCCATCCTACAAATTTTGTTCCTTCTAAAGTTGGATTTTCTCCTAAATCTGTCATTTGTCTAGTCGTTGTCCAAGGTGTTGAAGAACTATATAATTCATATAATTGCTCTTTTGTTGTTGTGTTATCTGCAAATTTAGCATTTGCCTCATTTACGTTATAAACTAATTTTGCTCTTTGTCCTAATACTACATTGTTTGTTTCTGGATTAAGCACAAAGTCCCATTTACCAACAGATGTTGTGTCATCAATATCAGAGATTGGTTGCCTATGTAATTCTGGATAAGTATCCGCAACTTTACTTGTATAGTGTAGTTTAACTGCATCAAGTTTAGTTGGAGTATACCCTTCTGTACCTTTTGCTACTACATAACCTACTTTTCTAATCACATTTTCTTCTAATGTTCCA
This sequence comes from Erysipelotrichaceae bacterium, assembly GCA_041827565.1. Lineage (GTDB taxonomy): Bacteria > Bacillota_I > Bacilli_A > Erysipelotrichales > Erysipelotrichaceae > CAMCRE01. Next base: position 1,743 of record JBHALC010000027.1, on the reverse strand, counting down.
GCTTTAGACTCTTCACTAACCGATACATAAATTGGGTTTGTTAGTTCTCCTGTTAATAAGATTGATGATTTACCATCAATTACACGAACATCTTTATTCTCTGAAATCATTGCATTCGGTGTTATAACTACATCTTTAGCAGCATAAATATTAGTTCCACCTAGTTCATATGAATAATTTGGATAATGGTTAGCATCCCAACTAGCTGGCCCAATCATACTTGCATTTAATGACATATTATCTAGTTTAAGGTATCCATCATTATAAATACCTCCTCCAATATCAAAAGCTGATGAGTTTAATATTGTTGCTCCACCAGATATTGTCATTTCTCCATCATTACGAATTGCTCCTCCATGTTTTGAGAAGTTATCTCTAAGATTTCCACCTTCAATTACTACTTTATTACCAGGCCCATTATAGATTGCTCCTCCATTTGCATGATTCCAGAAGTATGCTCTTGTATTTACAATATCTGTATTTCTTAAAGTTAAATTAACTGCTGAACGTTCTCCAAGCCTTGTTGAAAGAGTTATTGCCCCTCCTGTGTGCTCAGAAGCTATATTTTCTATTCTCGTATTTTCGATTAATGCTATAGCTGTACTTCCTGTTTCAAATGCAATAGCTCCTCCAAATGTTGAAATTTTTGGTCCATTCCACCATGAACCAGGCCCTGTCATAATAGAATCTTTTAGTACAAAATTTCCACCACCAACTACGGAAATAAACCCTCCTGAGTGAATAACTTTTGTATTTGTTCCTACTGCTTTGAATCTACTATTAGTAATTGTTAAATTACATCCTTCTGTTGTAATGGATCCTCCACTAATTCCAAAGTTTCCTAATTCTCCAATATTAAAATCAGAGTTGTGCTCAATAGCATCTCTAATATCACGAAGCAACAATGAACCACCTGTATTAAACACCGCAGCTGTCTCATATGTGTTTTCTTCTCCGCGATATACTTCTATATTATCAAGATAAATAGATCCTCCTTCACTCGCTCCTTCTTCAGTTCTCGCTGAGTGATTTCCACTAAATTTATTTTGACTTGATACAACATTTTTTACATTATTTAAATGAATTGAACCCCCCATAGATTTAAAAATTTGGTCAGATTCTTTATTTCCCATTGGATCAGTAGTAAAATTATTTCTAATTTCTGATCCTCTTATTGTAAATGAATTTATACCTAATGCATAAACGGCTCCTCCTAAAGATTCTGTTTCTCTAGGACTACCATTTCCTCTTGTAGAGTTTACACTGTATTGTACTTTGCTATTCAACAGATTAGAAGATTCAATAATGATATCAGTTGTATCACCATATGCCGCAATTAATCCTCCTCTTTTAAATCCATTCCCATTTTTTAAAGTTGAGTTTAAAATCCTAAGATTAGAGTTGCTAACATTAAAAATTCTTCCTTGCTGATTTGCATCAAAGATAATATTCGAGAAAGTTGTTTGAGTTCCACTAATTTTAAACATTGAAGATATACCATTTCCCAATGTTAAAGTATGATTATTAGAACTAATTGTTTTATTATAAGTATTTGGAATTATAATTTCTTCACTTATCACAAAATCATTTGATATAACAATATCTTCATTCGCAGTAATTGCAGCTTTCAATGTAGCCACATCACTAACATTAGTAGCCGCATATAGATTAGTATTTTTAATTAAAAAAACTGACAATACTAATATAAAACTTATACATATCGAAGTTATTTTTTTCATTTTT
>JBHALC010000026.1:0-2938 GCA_041827565.1 Erysipelotrichaceae bacterium | reverse complement strand
TTCCACAATTTTTTTATAGGTTGGATTATCTTTATCCTTTTCATTTACAGCGATAATGTTATAACGATCTGTTGGAATTGTATCTAAGTGATCTGCATCTGTAAAAATTCTTTTGTCATCTAAAATTCCAGCATCTTTAGCAAATGTTGAGTTTACTGCTGCTGCATCTACATCTTCTAATGCTCTTGCTGCTTGTGCAGAATCTACTTCTAATAACTTGATATTCTTTTTATTTTCTTCTACAGCATCTAAATTTGATGTTGTATCACTACCTGCTTTTAACTTAATTACTCCTGCTGTTTGCAATGCTACTAACGCACGCCCTTGAATCGCTGGTTCTCTTGGAATAGCTACTGTTGCATTTTCTGCTAAGTCATTCAACGATTTTACTTTATATGAATAGAAGTATAATGGTGTAATAAATGTTGATCCAATCTCCACAATATTTGTTTTATGCTCTTCATTGAATTTTTTTAAGAATGCTCGATGTTGGAATGAATTCATTTGGATTTCTCCATCTGCTAGTTGCTTGTTAGGTTGAACATAGTCATTTAACTCAACTACTTGAATATCAATATTTTCTTTTTTCGCTTTTTCTGCTACATAGCCCCATAATTCTTTAAATACACTTCCTACTACTGCTACTTTTACTTTTGGATTTTCTTTGTTTTGTGCAGTTTGTGGACCACAAGCTGCTAATGCGAATGATGCTACTAAACTAACTAATATTTTTTTTAATTTCATTTTTCTTATCTCCTATCTTGTTGTTTTCTTTTCTAAATAATTTCCAATTGCTTGGCAAATAAACACAATAATTAAAATAATTATTGTACAAACTAAAATGACATCTCCTTGAAATCTTTGGTAACCTCTAGAAATAGCAAGGTTTCCTATTCCTCCTCCACCAAATGCTCCTGCCATCGTAGTTAAGGCAATTAAACTAATTACTGTTAAGGAAGCTGCTCGAATTAAACTTGGTAGTCCTTCTTTTAAATATACTCTAAAAATGATTTCTAATGGAGAGCATCCCATTGCTATCGAGGCTTCAATAACTCCTTCTTCCACTTCAAGTAATGCTAATTGTACTTGTCTTGCAAAAAAAGGTATGGTTGCTACACATAATGGAACAATTGCTCCTGGTAATCCTAGTGAAGTTTTCACAATTAATCTTGTGAATGGAACAATCAACATCGCTAATATTAGAAATGGGATTGAACGGAATGTGTTAATCAACTTATCTAATATACTATTTACTAATTTATTAGCCAATATTCCTTTATCGCGTGTTACAACTAATATAATACCAACTGCTAAACCTAATATCCCAGCTACAACAGATGTAATACCTGTCATAATTAACGTCTCAACTGTACTGTTTATAATTTCCCAAAAAACTCTCTTATTAATATTTGGGAAAATTGCTGTTAAATCCATTTTACTCCCCTTCCCTTAAGTCCTCATAAATTATAAGGTCTATTCCACTTTCTTTAATGTAATCTAATGCATTATCCAAGTTTTTGGATTCACCTTGTAAAGCTACAAGTAATGTCCCTACTGGTATTTCTTGAATAATTTCCACATTTCCAAATAGAATATTTGCAGAGACATTATAATGAGTAGAAAGCTTCGTAATAAGAGGTTCTCCTGTTGATGAACCTACAAAAAAAAGTTTAACTAGAATATCTCCTCGCTTTAAATTTAGCAATTTTTCATGTGATAATACTGTTTTAATTCCTTTATTTACATGAATTGCAGTATCGATAAAATCTTTAGTTAGTGGTTGTTTTGGTTTTGTGAAGATATCTAAAATACTTCCTTCTTCTATTACTTTACCTTCTTCCATAATTGCAACCTTATTACATATTTCTTTTATAACTTGCATTTCATGTGTGATGATTACAATAGTAATTCCTAATTTCTGATTTACTTCTTTCAACAACTCTAAAATTGAATAAGTTGTTTTTGGATCTAATGCACTTGTAGCCTCATCACAAAGTAATACACTTGGATCATTTGCTAGTGCTCTAGCAATTGCTACACGTTGTTTTTGACCACCAGATAATTGTCTAGGATAACTTGTAAGTTTATCACTTAATCCCACTAAATCAAGGAGTGACTTTACTTTTTCTTCAACCTCTTTTTTTGTTAATTCTGACTTATGTAGTGGAAATGCTACATTCTCAAACACTGATAAGCTATTCATTAAATTGAAATGTTGGAAAATCATTCCTATTTTTTTTCTAGCTTTTCTTAAATCATTGGGAGATAAACTTGTTAACTCAATTCCATCTACACTCACTGTTCCATTTAATGGTTTTTGAATTAAATTAATTAATCGAACCAACGTGCTTTTTCCAGCTCCTGAATAACCAATGATACCATAGATATCACCCTTTTCGATTTTTAATGTGACATGATCGACAGCATGAATTTTATGCTTATCTACTTCAAATACTACAGAAACATCATTTAATAATATCACATCCATCCTCCTTTCTGCTTTTTCATTAAAATAAAAACGCCCCTTCAAAATCTGAAAGGACGACTTAATCGCGATACCACCTTTGTTTATTAATACTTCACAGTACTAACCTCATCAGCTACCAACATAGCTTAGCTCTGTAACGGGAGCACCCGTTATTTCCTACTCCTATTTCAGAAATACAACTCAAAGACCATTTTCATTATTTTTCCTTTACTTTGTCACACCACACCAAAGCTCTCTTTAAAATTCCAAATAATTACTCTTCTTATCAACGTTCATTTATTTTAACTGATATTATTTTAAATTCTTTTTTTATAAAAATCAAGTGTTTTGATTTTTATTTTAAATTTTAAGTAAAAAAGTACAATCATTTGGAGCGTTCAATTAGGGATTAACTAAGACGGACATTCAAAAGCGGTTAAGAAGATACAGATTTTATTTAGTCTGTATCTT
>JBHALC010000025.1:0-5242 GCA_041827565.1 Erysipelotrichaceae bacterium | reverse complement strand
GCACAAGTTCTTGCAATGAAAGTATTCACAAATAGTCCAAATAATAAGTTGGCATACGATGATGATATTTTGGCGGCGATTGAAAAATCAGTTGAATTAAAAGCAGATATTATTAACTTATCTTTAGGTTCACCAAATGGATTTGTGGATAGTGAAAATCCTGTGCAAAAAGCGATTAACTATGCACAATCACAAGGTGTATTAGTTGTAGCTGCTGCTGGAAATGATACAACTGCATTTAGTGAAGATGATGGGACTTCTGTTTCTAAAAACAATATTGAAAAAGATAGAAATGATTTTGGTATTGTAGGATCACCTTCTATTGCAGATGGGGCATTAAGTGTTGCTTCATATGAAAATGAATTAATACTTAAAAATACTGGTATTTTAAAAAATGGGTCTACTAAATTACATACGATTTCATTTATTCCTAGTGCAGGAGAAATTGATGAAACAGAAAGAAGTGTAGTATTCGCTAATATTGGAGAAGCTGCAGATTATGATAATTTAGATGTATATAATAAATTTGTATTAATTGAGCGTGGTAAAATTTCTTTTGTGGATAAAGTAAATAATGCACTTAATCGTGGAGCAAAAGGAGTAATTATTTTCAATAATAAAGCTGGAAGTGTTAATATGGATTTAACAGGAGCAACTGCTGGATTAGTAATTGGAATTAGCCAAGATGAAGGTAAGAAATTAGTTGAATTAATAAAAAATAATGCAAACAGTACACTTACTTTAAATGCAAAACAAGAATATGTACAAAGTAGCGATGCGAATACAATGAGTAGTTTTACTTCATGGGGAACAACAAATACATTGGATTTCAAACCAGAAATTAGTGGTGTAGGTGGGAATGTCTTATCTACATTAAATGATAATCAATACAAGTATGACAGTGGAACTTCGATGGCAGCTCCTCATGTTAGTGGAGCAAGTGCAATTATATATTCTCAATTAAAAAAAGATTTACCTCAAATAGATAATTATGCACTATTTACTAAAAAAACAATTATTAATACAGCTAAAGTATTATCAAATCCTAATAATATTCCATATACTCCTAGAAGACAAGGTGCAGGATTAATCCAAACAAATGCAGCAATTCAAAATAGAGTATTAGCTACTTATGAAAGTGAAGATGGAGAATCATTAGGAGAATTAAGAGATTTTAATGGTATAAAAACATTTAATGTTGTATTAAAAAATTATGGTTCAGAAGAAGTAAGATTTAATATTAATCCAAACTTAGTTCAAACAACAAAAACAGTAAAAAATGATACAGTATATGAAATCGTTGAACAGCAATCACAAGCAACTTTATCTTCAAATATATCAGAAATTGTATTAAAACCAAATGAAGTTAAAAAAGTAGAATTTACTTTAAATGCTGAAAATATTGTAGATGAATATGTAGAAGGATTTATTTCTTTTAAATCTCAAACAACATCTCAACCAGATTTAACTTTTGCGTATTTAGGTTTTGCAGGAGATTGGAATAAAGAGTCTATTTTTGATCCAATTTATTCAGAAGAAAATAAGGATACGGTAGATAAAGTTTATGGATTTACACGCTTAATTACTCAACTTGGAGAAGTATATGTTCCAGCTGGTATTTCAGCAAACTCTGGATCTAGAGCTGCATATTCTTATGAAAATGCATCAATTTCACCAAACGCAGATACTGCTGCAGATGTGATTTTACCTCAGTTAGCAACACTTCGAAATGTAGCTCGTTTAGAGTTTAATGTTTTAGATCAAGATAAAAATGTAATTCGTCATTTAGTGGATGAAAGAAATATCGCTAAGACATCAGTTAAAAGATTTAAAGCAAATGTGACTGCTAATGAGCAATTTTTAGTTCCTGCTTATTTAAATGCAAAATGGGATGGAACAATTTATGATGCACAAACAGGGAACTTAAAAACAGTTGAAGATGGTACGTATTACTATCAAGTAAAAGGTTATTTAAGAGAAAGTGATACACCACAAATTTTAGAGTATAAAGTAGAAGTAGATACAAAAAAACCAATAGTTGAAGTACAATCTATTTCTCAAGAAGAGGCAGGATTAAAAGTTCGTTTTACTGTAGAAGATAGATTAGATTTAGTTTATCATTATGCACGTTTAAATACTACTGGAGATGAAATTACTGCTAAAAAAGTAGAGAATAATATTTATGAGGTTTTATTACCTAATAGAGCAATTAATGATGATTTGGTAGAACTAGTAGTAAAAGATGCAGCATACAATGAAACAGTTTTAAAAGTAGAACAAGCTAAAACAGCACGATTTGAAAGTGGTTCACAAAAACAATTAGTTGAACAAGAAAATGATAAAACTGTATTGAGTTTAAAATTAAGAGATAAAGAGACAACAAAAGTTCGAGTAACATATAAAAATGTCGTTGATGAAAATCAGATTATAATAGATGAAAAAGAAGTAGTAAACCAAGAAGTGACATTAGAGACAACTTTACCAGTAGAAGGAAGATATACAACTGTAGTAGAAGAATTAAAATCAGATAAAGTGATATCTAAAGTTCAATTAGATACTGTTATCTATGACTATCATGCTCCAGAAATTAGTAATGTGAAGGCAATGAATGATGGACAAATTCAAGCAACAATTCAAGATAATGTTTTTGTTGCAAATGAATTGCTATATTTTATTAATGATGAATTAGTTACACCAACTTTTAGTGGAAATACAATTTCAATTAAAAAAGAAAATCCAACAAATGGAGATAAGTTGGTAGTAGCACATTCTAATCAAAATCAAAAAGGATTAAACTCATTTGTGATACTTGATTATATCAATGTACCATCGTTACCTCCTGGACCACCACTTCCCCCACCTTTACCACCAATTGGAGGCGGAAGTAGTAAAAAACTTAATTTAACATTTAATAATTTCTTAGCTGTAGGAATTAAAGATTTACAAACAATCGAAAATCCAAATGGAACAGTGATCGAGAAAGATGGAAAATACTATTATGTGATTAAAGGATTTACAAATGATATTTGGAGTAGTATTTATATTGCTGGTAATGAAGCAACAATTGATACTCAAAAATCTGAATTCTTTGCGGAAGTTGAAATTAAAGAGGGAATCAATACGATTAATGTGATTTCTAAAGACTATACAAATAAAGTATTATTTGAAGGAAATGTAAAAATATTCTTTGATAAACAATTGCCTATTTTAAATTGGAATCAAAATCTACAATTTGAAGTGGATCAAGATAAAACATATATTGTAGTAGATGATAGAAATAAAGAATTATTATTATCAGGAACACTACAAGATCAAGGATTTGGATATGGATTAGAAATTAATGGGGATTATGTAATTTCTAAGACTGATATTTCCAAACAGCTGACTTATGATGTACCATTTACGAAAACGATTAAGGCAAATCCAAATGATATTATAACTGTAGTTGTAGTTGATGCAGTTGGAAATAAACAGGAATTTAAATATTATATTAAAACAGTTAAAGTTTATGATGACTTAGATTTAACAAGAAAAATTGTGAAACCAGAGTATGAAACAGTAACAGTAAATGATGTTATTTATAATATTCCAGATGGATATAAAGTGGAATTTAGTGAAGATGTAACAAAATTAACAGTTGGGACTCATAAAGTTCATGTTGTTGTAACTTATCCTAATCAGAAGAAAAAATCTTTTGAAGTTGAAATTACATTAACAGAAAACAAAAAAGTATCTCTAATAAAACAGGAAGTTCATATTGATGGTTCATTCAAGGAGTTTGGTGAAACTAATAATTTAAGTGTAAATGTAGTAACAGAAGTAAAAGAAGATGTGGTTGAGGATATTTTTGATTTACAATTAATTAATCCAATTAATGGTGAAGTTACAGTTACATTACCGTTAGATAAAAAAGGATTCAGTGAAGTTTACTATATTGAGAATGGACAAAAAGTAGTGTTAAATACAACACATAATGGCAGTCAAGTTCAATTTAAAACAAATAAAATTGTTCCGTTTATAGTAAGTTATAAAAAAGAAAGAATAAGTTTCACAAATAATAATGTAAAAGTCTCTACAAAAGATTTTGTGAAAGATGTAAGTTTTAAAGCCAATTTAATCAAAAGTGATGAAAATTATGATTTATTTGAATTAGAATTTTTTGATACTTCAAATCAAAAATTAGAAGTTAAATCTGGAGAGTATCATGTTACATTACCGAAAAAAGTAGGAAGAAAAGTAGTAAAAGTAAGTTATATTGGAGATAAAGAAGAAAGTTTTAAATTTACACAAGATGAAACAAGTGTAAGTTTTGTAACAACTCATTTCTCTAAATATGCACTTACATATGAACCAGTAATTAAAGAAAGTCTGATTTCAACTAAAGCAGTTGATACATCAGATAATCAAAATATTTTAGTATGGATTAGTTTATTACTATCAAGTATATGGATTTTCCGTCAAATTAAACAAAAATAATAATTATATGTTAAAAGAATGTGAATCTACAATTTTGATGTGGAAAAATCACATTCTTTTCATATGATGTTTTAGAATGAATCCTAATTTGTCGATGCTGCATTATTTGAGATTCCTCTGATTTGATAATAGGATATTTGCTGGTACACTGTTGATTTTTCTATTATATATTTTTAGAGTAATTTTCTTGTTTCCCCTCCCTTAAATCTCTCTTATAGTATAAGTATGATACATACTTTTTCTTAATTCTTCCATAAAAAAATCAATTAAATCATAAAATCAGTTGAAAAATAAACCGTTTTCAAGCATTATATAATCGAGAAAGGTGGTATTACATGAGTAAAGTAAAACAGATTACAAGGGAATGTTTATATGAAAAAAAATTACTTTTAGTTTCAATCTTAAGTCTAGTTTTGGCAGTAATTTCTTTATTATTATTTTTACAACTTTAGGTAAGTGGGTCAAATTTCGCAGACTATCAAAGTATTGAAAATGCTGAAATTATTATTTTTAATAAATTATGGGGAATAGTAGCTAATTTCATTTTCCTAACAATTTTTTCTACATTAGTTACTTTTATAATTGTATTAAAAATTAAAAAAGAGTGATTTTTCTTATACAACAAAAATAATCGCCAAAAGGTGACTTCCAATAGGGATTTATTCCTTTTAAAATTAACGGCATAATCGTTTAATTGGTTATGCCGTTTTTTCTATGTCTAAAATTCCAATGTAATTCCAATATATCCATATAGTTTGTTTTTTTG
>JBHALC010000024.1:0-9728 GCA_041827565.1 Erysipelotrichaceae bacterium | reverse complement strand
TTTAGAGTATTTTAAAAAAATAGGATATCAATGTAATGAAATGTATTTGTATGATTTATTTCCAAATACAGCCCATGTAGAAAGTGTGGTATTGATATCAAGAAAAAAATAGAATTTGTGAAAGATATGAGATAAAACCAATTAAATATAAAAAGGTTTGGGAAAGGTTTTATCTGTATTTTCAGACATACGAAAATAACGGATGGAATTGTTTAGTAGCAATAGAACCAAAACAACAAAATAAGGTTTACTAATGTCAAAAGAGTAGGGAGGTGAGAAGATGCACGTCAATAAGACATTGAAAGAAATTAAAGCACATGGTACACGTAAATTGCCATTAGAGGTATATGAAGATGATTGTCGTGTTTATGGTGCAATTTATACGCATTGGCATAAAGAATACGAAGTTATTTATATTGTAGATGGAAAGGGAGAACTTAGAATTAACCAAAAATGCTATCCATTAGAAAAAGGTGATTTTATTTTAATTGGAAGTGAAGATGTTCATTATATTGAATCAGATAAAAAAGAAATCTTGACATTCCAAAGTATTGTTTTTGATCACAATATTTTAACAGAGCGGGGAGAATCGATTCATTTTCCAATTTTAAAGTATGTATTTAAAAAAGATGAATTACCTGAATTTTATTCATTATTTATTAGTTTGATTCAATCATATAATAACGAAGAAGAAAATTATGAATTATTAATTAAATCAGACTTATATAAAATGACATATTTACTATTAAAATTTAAATATATTAGTTATGTAGTAACAAGTGAAAGATCCAGTGATGTAGTAATGAAAGAAATAACAGATTACATTAATCAACATTATAATGAGGATTTAAAGAGTGAGAAATTGGCAGAGATGGCTGGATATAGTAAATATCATTTTACAAAGGTGTTTAAGGATTTTACAGGAAAGACAGTGGTAGAATATATTAATCAGTTAAGACTGAATAAGTCGATTGATTTATTATTGAATTTTGATTTAACGATTTCAGAAATTGCTTTTGAATTAGGGTATGATAATGTGAGTTACTTTATTAAACGATTTAAAACGATGACTGGTAAATCACCAAGTCAATATAAAAAAGAGTATCAAAGTTGTTCGATTGTTAAATAAAACATTTTTGCGAAGAATAAAAACAAAATAGATGTAGAAATCTCTTACATAATTTATTATAATAAATATGTTATATAGGAGGAGTTATGCATATACGATTATCGAATTTAGCTACAATGCGATTAAATAAAGATTTATCGAAATGTAGTAATAAAGAAATTTATCTACTGTGTTTAGAATTAGCTAAAACAGAAATTTCGAAAAAAGGGAAAAATACAGGAAAGCGTAAACTGTACTATTTCTCAGCAGAGTTTTTAATTGGAAAACTTTTATCAAATAACTTAATTAATTTAGGTTTATATGAAAGTGTTAAAGAGGAATTAGCAAGTATTGGGAGACCAATCTCTGAAATAGAAGAGCTTGAAAATGAGCCTTCATTAGGAAATGGTGGGTTAGGACGATTAGCTGCTTGTTTCTTAGATTCTATTGCAACACTTGGATTACCAGGAGATGGAATTGGGTTAAATTATCACTTTGGTTTATTTAAACAACATTATGAAAATTTAAAACAAACAGAACAAAAAAATGCATGGATTGATAACCAAAGTTGGTTAGAAGATACTGGATTTGAATGTAAGGTTTCTTTTAAAGATTTAGATGTTCAAGCTAAACTTTACGATATCTCAGTAACAGGATATGATAGTGGGGTTAATAAGCTACACTTATTTGATATCAAAACAATTGATGAAAGTCTAGCTACATCAGCAAGTACTTTTGATAAAACAGCAATTGAAAAGAACTTGACTTTATTCTTATACCCTGATGATTCAGATAGAGCAGGGCATTTACTAAGAATTTACCAACAATACTTTATGGTAAGTGCAGGGGTATCTTATATCTTTGATTCAGAGAAGAAACAAGGTCACAAAATCGAGGACTTAGACAAACATGTGGTTATTCAAATTAATGATACACACCCAACAATGGTTATTCCTGAATTGATTCGTAGATTAGAATTAGAAGGAATTTCATTTGAAGAGGCGGTGAGAATTGTAAGTAATACATGTGCGTACACAAATCATACGATTTTAGCAGAAGCTTTAGAAAAATGGCCAGTGGAATATTTAGAAGAAACGGTTCCACAGTTAATGCCAATTATTCATAAGTTAGACACATTAGTTAAAGAAAAATACGCAAATGAAAAAGTGCACATTATTGACGCCAGTCAACGTGTACATATGGCTAATATCGATATTCACTTCTCATATAGTACAAATGGAGTTGCTAAATTACATACGGATATCTTAATGCAAGAAGAATTAAATGATTTCTACCAAATTTATCCAGAGCGTTTTAACAACAAAACAAATGGAATTACATTTAGAAGATGGTTACAATATACAAACCAGCCATTAACTAAATATCTAGTAGATAAAATTGGAACTGGATTCTATAAAGATGCATTAGAATTAGAAAAGCTTTTAGCTTATGCAAGTGATTCTGTTACGCAAGAAGAAATTATTGCAATTAAGCAAAGAGCGAAAAACCATTTAGCAGATTATATCTCAGAAAAAGAAAATATTGAATTACACCGTGATGGAATCTTCGATATTCAAATTAAGAGATTACATGAATATAAACGTCAACAAATGAATGCATTATATGTAATCTATAAATATTTAGAAATTAAAAAAGGAAATATTCCAGCGCGTCCAATCAATATTATTTTTGGTGGGAAAGCTGCCCCAGCTTATATTATTGCTAAGGATATTATTCACTTATTACTTTCATTAAGTAAATTAATTGAAAACGATCCAGAAGTAAGTAAACACTTGAAATTAGTAATGGTTGAAAACTACAATGTTTCTTATGCTGAAAAATTAATTCCTGCATGTGATGTAAGTGAACAAATTTCATTAGCTTCTAAAGAAGCATCTGGAACAGGAAATATGAAATTTATGCTTAACGGAGCAGTTACTTTAGGTACATTAGATGGAGCTAATGTGGAAATTAGTGAGTTAGTTGGGGAAGACAATATCTACATTTTTGGTAAATCAAGTGAAGAAGTGATTGATTTATATGCAAAATCTGCATATAAATCGAGTGTATACTACGAAAAAGATGAAATTAAGCGTTTAGTTGATTTCATTGTAAGTGATGAATTAATGTCAATTGGATGTAGTGAATCATTAAATAGACTGCACAATGAATTAATCGTAAAAGATTGGTTTATGACATTATTAGATATAGAAGACTATATCGCAACAAAAGAGCGTGTCTTTAAAGATTATGAAGACCGTAGCAATTGGGGAAGAATGATGATTACAAATATTGCAAAAGCAGGGTTCTTCTCATCAGACCGTACAATTGCACAATATAACAATGATATTTGGAAATTAAAATAGGAAAGGAAAAAATTGTTATGAAAAAATCAGTTAAAAAATTATCAGCAGTTGCTTTAGCATCTACATTAGTTTTAACAGCTTGTGGTGGAGCTAATAAACCAGCAACAAGTGAAGTAAAAGAAGCTACTTTAAAAGTTTGGGTACCACAAGAAGACCAAGCACCAGTGGGAGATCACAAACAAGGATTTATTGGAACAGCTTTAGAAGAATTTAAAAAAGCAAACCCACAATGGAAATTAACTTTCAATGTTGAAGTTATGTCAGAAGCTGATGCTAAAACTCAATTATTAAAAGATGTTGATGCTGCAGCAGACGTATTCATGTTTGCAAACGACCAAATTCCAGAAATGGCTAAAGCTAAAGCAATTTCTAAATTAGGTGGAAAAACAGTTGAAGACATTAAAGCAAACAACTCAGAATCAATGGTTGGATCTGTAACTTTCGATAACGCAATTTATGGAGTACCATTTACACCAAATACATACTTTATGTTCTACGACAAATCTAAATTTAGTGAAGAAGAAGTTAAAAACTTAAACACAATGATGGATAAAAACTTAGGAGAAGGAGTAACAAACTTTGCTTACGATATCGCTAATGGATGGTACTTACCAGCATTCTACTTCTCAGCAGGAGGAACATTATTTGGAGCTCAAGGAACAGATGAAGCTGCAGGAACAAACTTTGGAGATTTATCAAAAGTTACATTATATGTATCTGAATTAGTTAAAAATCCAAGATTTGCTAAAGAGGAAAAAGGATCTTCAATTTCTAAATTTAAAGAAGGAAAATTAGGGGCTTATGTAAGTGGTTCTTGGGATGCTGCTGCAATTAGAGATGCATTAAAAGAAAACTTTGGAGCTACAAAATTACCAACAGTTACAATTGATGGAAAAACTGGACAAATGAAATCATTTGCTGGAAGTAAAGCAATTGGGGTTAATGCTAAATCTAAAAACCAAGAAGTTGCAGTTGCATTAGCTGCATTCTTAGGAGGAGAAAAAGCTCAAACATTACACTATGAAACTCGTGGAATTACACCAACTTGGAAATCTGTTGCAGGAAATGAAGCAGTTAAAAAAGATGTTGTTGCTACAGCACAAATCTTAGAAATCGCTGAAGCAAGTGTTACACAACCAATGGTTGCTAAAATGGGGAACTTCTGGGATCCAATGGCTGCACTTGGAACTGCAATCTTAAATGGAGAAGTTACAGCAGATACAGCAGCGGAAATTACTAAAAAAGCTGGAGATGCAATTAATAAATAATTTCATATTCTAAAGTAAAAGTGGAGTTTCTTCTCCACTTTTATGCAATGTAAAAATGAGAAGGGAGCAGTTTATATGCTAAAGAAAAAGAAAACTGTGGAATTCCCTACAGAGTATACAGTTAAAAATTCAATTAAAAATGGTGATAAATACACTAAACTGTCCATGATTATAATGGGTGTAGGAAATTTTGCGAGAAAAGAATTTGTAAAAGGATTTATATTTTTAGGTAGTCAAATTGCATTTGTTGCATATATGCTACTATTTGGTTTATATTCATTATCTATGTTACCAACATTAGGTACTGAAGTAACGGGAGAAAAATTTGATGAAGTAAAAGGAATTTATGTTCAAAGTTTTGGGCATAACTCAATGTTATTACTACTTTATGGTATTGTAACAATTGGAATTATTTGTGCCTTTATCTTATTATGGCGTACAAATATGAAATCTGCTTATCGTACACAAAGATTAAAAGAAGCAGGAGAAAAAATTCCTTCATTTAAAGAAGAAATTGCTCGTTATTTTGACAAAGAATTATATAAAACATTACTGTTTTTACCTGTGTTTAGTATTATCGTATTTACAGTATTACCATTAATTTTCATGATTTCGATGGCATTTACGAATTTCGATCGAGATCACCAACCACCAGGGAACTTATTTACATGGACAGGTCTTGAAAATTTTAAAGAGTTATTAAGTTTTTCTGGAGAATTAGGTTCTACATTCTGGAATGTTGCTGGATGGACAATTATTTGGGCAATTTTTGCAACGTTCTTAAACTATATTTTAGGTATTCTTTTAGCGTTATTAATTAATCGTAAAGGAACAAAAGCTAAACCGATGTGGCGTTTAGGATTTGTAATGTCTATTGCAGTACCTCAATTTGTTACATTATTAGTTATTAATGTATTATTACAAGATCAAGGTGCATTAAATGTATTGTTAAGACAACTTGGTTTATTAGCCCCAGGAACTTATTTACCATTCTTATCTAATGCTGATTGGGCAAGAGTAACTGTAATTGTGGTTAACTTGTGGGTAGGGATACCATATACTTTATTAACTGTAACAGGTATTTTACAAAATATTCCAAGAGATTTATATGAAGCTGCTGCTATTGATGGGGCAGGTCCATTTAAAACATTTACAAAAATTACTATGCCACAAGTATTATTTATTACTGCGCCGAGTTTATTATTACAGTTTATTGGTAATATTAATAACTTCAATGTTATTTACTTATTAACAGGTGGAGGTCCTGCTTCATTAGATTACTATAAAGCAACGGCAGGAAAAACAGATTTACTTGTAACATGGTTGTATAAATTAACGATTCAGTATAAAGACTATAATATTGGGGCAACGATCGGTATTTTAGTATTTGTTATTTCTACTGTTTCAGCACTGTTAATTTATCGTAGAACTGGTGCTTATAAAAATGAGGAGGGATTCCAATAATGAAAAACTTTACTCAAGCAAAAGCGAAAAAAACAGCAACAAATTTATTAGCACATCTTGTATTATTAGTATTAGTGCTATTATGGATTGCACCATTAGTTTGGATTGTAATGACAAGTTTTAGAGGAGAACAAGGTTTATACTCAACTGATTTTATCCCTAAGACATTCACAATAGAAAACTATACAAGATTATTTACAGATACAGATATTTTTAATTTCCCATTATGGTTTATGAATACATTGATTGTTTCAATTTGTAGTTGTATTATTGCAACATTCTACACATTAGCGGTTTCTTATGCTATGAGTAGAGCACGCTTTAAAATGCGTAAACCATTTATGAATATGGCATTAATTATGGGATTATTCCCAGGATTTATGTCTATGATTGCGATTTATTATATTTTAAAAGGAGTTGGATTAACACAAGGACATCTAATTTTAGTTGCGTTAGTATTGGTGTATTCTGGTTCAGCTGGACTAGGGTTCTATATTGCTAAAGGATATTTTGATACAATTCCTAAAGCAATTGATGAAGCGGCTTTAATTGATGGTGCAACGAAGTGGGACGTGTTTACTAAGATTACAATTCCATTATCAAAACCAATCATTGTACAAACAGTAATTGCAGCGTTCTTAGGACCATGGGCAGACTTCATTTTTGCTAAGGTAATTGCAGGGTCAAACGCACAATTTTATACTGTTTCAGTAGGATTATTTGAAATGATTTCAAGAGAAAATATTAATAATTTCTATACTCAATTTGCAGCTGGTGCAGTACTTGTTTCTATTCCAATGGTAATTTTATTCTTATCTATTCAAAAATACTATTCAGAAGGAAATGCAGGGGCAGTGAAAGGATAATATGCGTACATCAGGAATTTTATTACCGATTTCAGGATTACCTAGTCGACATGGGATAGGTGATTTTGGGGTCGATGCATATCAATTTATTGATATTATTAATGAAATGGGAAATACAATTTGGCAAATTTTACCATTAAACCGTTTAGGATATGGAGAATCACCATATCAAACTTATTCTTCATTTGCAGGGGATGAAATATATATTAATTTAGATTTATTAAAAGAATCTGGATTGATTTCAACTCCAATTGAAGATTTTAATGCCAAAAGTAATAAAGTAGATTATGAAGCAATTCGTAATTTTAAAGAAAAATATTTTAGAATTGCATTTTCCAATTTTGTTGAAGATGAAGAATATCATGAATTTATTCAACAAGAATGGGTATATTTATATGCAGTATTTGTTACGCTGAAAAAACTAAATGGAAATATCATTTGGAATAAGTGGAGAGAAGAACATAAAACATGGATTAAAAATCGTGAGTATGATATGTCTCAACATGACGAAGAAGTTCGTTATGAAATGTTCTTACAATTTATTTTCTTTAAACAATGGAGTAATTTAAGAAAATATGCAAACGAAAAAGGTATTCAAATGATGGGAGATATGCCTATTTATACAGGTATTGATTCTTTAGATGTTTGGTGTAACCAAGAAGTGTACCTATTAGATGAAAATGGAGAACCAACTTATGTAGCTGGAGTGGCGCCAGATTACTTTAGTGCTACAGGACAAAGATGGGGAAATCCATTATATAATTGGGAATACTTAGAGAATACTCATTTTGATTTTTGGGTAAAACGATTAGCTTATACAGAAAAAGTGTTTGATTTAATTCGTATTGATCATTTTAGAGCATTTGATACTTATTGGAAAATTCCAGCAAGTTGTGAAACAGCAATTGAAGGAAGCTGGATAGAAGCTCCTGGATATGCTTTATTTGATGTATTAACAACTAAATTACCAAATTTAAAAATTATTGCTGAAGATTTAGGTGATTTAAGACCAGAAGTATTACAACTTCGTGATCACTACAATTTAAAAGGAATGAAAATTGTTCAGCATATGATTGATTTTGATAAAGAAAGTTTATTGAATGAAAGTAGTAATATGGTGATTTATACAGGTACACATGATAACCAAACAATTCAAGGATGGTTAAATGAATTAGATGAAAAAACGATTAATCGAATTCATAAATTCTTTGAGGATAAACATTATACTAATGAGCATTTATACCAAAATTTTGCTGAATATACATATCATACTTTGCCAGATATTGCGATTTTACCAGTACAAGATTTATTAGGTTTAGATGATCGTGCAAGATTTAATATGCCTGGGCTGTTAAATGATACTAATTGGCGTTGGAAATTAGTAGACTTTGATGAATTCAAAGCTCTTACTCCAACGATACAAAAATGGTTAAAAGAAAGTAAAAGAATTTAAAGTGGAAGTAATTCCACTTTTTCTATTTGTGTTTTAGTATCTTAATGAGGTATAATATTTGAGATAGGAGGTGAATAATGAAAAGAGAAGCAGGACATATTTTTCTTGCAAAGTTAGGTAAAAAAAGGTTACGGCCTGGTGGAAAAAAAGCAACAGAGTATTTGTTTGAACAAGGAAAATTTAGCAGTGATAAAAAAGTATTAGAAATTGCGTGTAATATGTGTACAACTTCAATCGAATTAGCTCAAAGATACCAATGTTCAATTGATGCGTTAGATTTAGATGAGAATGCATTAGTGAAGGCAAAAGAAAATGTTTCAAATGCTAAATTGAGTAATTTTATTACATTACATCCAGGAAATGCAACTCAATTACCATTTGAAAATGAAAGTTTTGATATTGTAATTAATGAGGCAATGCTTACAATGCTAAATGACGATATGAAGCAAAAATGTTTAAATGAATATTATCGTGTATTAAAACCAGGAGGAGTATTACTAACTCATGATGTAATGATTTTAGAAGAAGATAAAGCATTACAAGCAGATTTATCTCGAGGAATTAAAGTGCATGTAACTCCACATACAGAAAAAGGATGGACTAAATTGTTTCATACTGCAGGTTTTAAAGATATTCAAAATATTCATGGTAAAATGAGTTTGATGTCACCGATTGGAATGATTAAGGATGAAGGATTAAAAAATACACTAAAAATTGTGAGAAATGGATTAAAAAAAGAGAATAGAAAAACATTTATTTCAATGTTTAAATTATTTAGAAAAAATCGAAAAAAACTAAGATTTATAGCAATAGCTAGTAGAAAGGGAAAATAATGAAATTATTTGAAATTAATAAAAATATTGAGTTGTTTGAGATTATAAAAGAGGATGAGTTACACAAAATTGTTCACTTATCATTAAAAGCAGGAAAAACTATTCCAAAACATCATAGTGAGCATGTTGCAATTGTAGTATGTTTAAGCGGAGAAATTACTTTTACAAATTATCAAGAAACACACCACTTAGTAAATGGACAATTTTTAGTATTGGAAGTAAAAGAGGATCATGAATTAACTGCTATTAAAGATGCAGAAGTTTTAGTAATCCAACAAAAAATAAAATAAAAATCAGTGATGAAGTACTCTTTAAAGATTAAAATTTAATTTTGATTTTTAAAGAGTACTTCATTTTTAATAGTTACACT
>JBHALC010000023.1:0-6766 GCA_041827565.1 Erysipelotrichaceae bacterium | reverse complement strand
TTATGCCTATATCATCTTACACACTAATACCTAATAAAATATAAGTGAAAAAAACTACTAATATAAAAATAATTGGGGTCACTACACTATTAAGTATTGGTTTTTCTTCTTCTCAATAATTACATACTGTTGTACCACTTAATGCTTTATATTTTTCTTCCATATTTTCCTAATTCCTGCCTATTTAATTACCATTTACATTATTTAAATTAAACTCTTCAAAATAATTACTCTTTAAACAATCTAATATGCTATTATTTTTTTTATTCAATTTTAAAAGTTCATGTATTCTACAAAATGCTTCATGAACATGCTTTTTATAATTTTTGTTTTGATTTGATTTATACTTAATTATTGATGGAACCATAGATGCATTGAAATCCCAGTGATTCTTCAACATACATCTAAGAATTACCTAATAATCTCTTGTTCCTCAAATGTTAATTCTTGTTCAATAATATATCCAAATTCTTCTTTAATATTATTTTCATTCATTTCTATCTTTATTTCTAGTTTACTGATATCATTAATAAATTTTCTTTTAGAAATCAAGTAATTACAATAGTCAATTGCAAAATTAGTTAAGTAGTCATAAGAATACATTTTTGGATTATTATTTTTTTCATATCGATGAGCTGTTCTCATAGTATAAATCTCACTAAAAGTAATATATTCTTTTGATGCAACATCAAATATTTTGGAATGCCACCCTGATTCATTACTTAGCGTTTGCTTTATTGTGTGAATTGCAATTAAAGAGGTTGCTACAATTGTCATTATTGTTGCTAATATTTCTGGCATATTTATTCACTCCTTCTAGTAAAAACTTTATTTGATTATACTATATATATCAACCAATATTATTATTTTTTATAATAAAAAAGATAGTTCTAATTTGAACTATCCTCTTTTTCATATCCACATAATTCATCAATACAATTCCAAAGTTTATCTCTTCCTTTTCTAGTTTCACTAGAAAAAGGAACAAACATTTCATTTGTAAGTTGTAGTGTATCTTTAATTAAATCAAATGATTTTTTTAACTGTGAATTTTTAACTTTATCTACTTTTGTCGCTACGATTACGGTTGGTAAGTCATAGTGTCTTGCAAATTCAAGCATATTAATATCATCTTCTGTTGGTTTATGTCTTGCATCCACAATTAATATTAAACCTTTTGCTTGTTCTCTTTCATGAAAATAATCTTCCATCATCTCTCCAAATTTCAATAATTGAGTTTTACTTGTATTTGCATATCCATATCCTGGCACATCCACAAACATATATTTTTCATCTAAATTAAAGAAATTTAATAATTTTGTTTTTCCTGGCGTATTTCCTACATATGCTAATTTTTTTCGATTTACTAAAGTATTGATTAAACTAGATTTCCCTACATTACTTCTTCCAGCCAAAACAATTTCTGGTAAAGTTGTTTCTGGCCATTGTGTTTTATTAGCAGCAGAAGTTACAAAATCTGCATTTTGAATATGTTTATTATCGAATGACATTTTTTAACACTTCATCCACATGACTAACTGAAATAATATTTAATTCATTTCGAACTAATTCTGGGATTTCCTCAATATCTTTTTCATTTTGTTTTGGAATTAAAATCGTTTTAATTCCACTACGATGTGCTGCCATTGATTTTTCTTTTAATCCTCCAATTGGAAGTACATTTCCACGAAGAGTTACTTCTCCAGTCATTGCTACATCTTTATTTATTTTTTTATCTGTGAATAATGATACTAATGCACTAGTTAAAGTAATCCCAGCACTTGGACCATCTTTTGGTGTTGCTCCTTCTGGAACATGAATATGAATATCTGTTGTTTCAAATACTTTTGGATCAATTTGATATTTTGCAGCATTAGATTTTACATATCCTAATGCAATTGAAGCTGATTCTTTCATTACATCTCCTAATTGACCTGTAATGACTACTTTACCTTTTCCTTCAAATTTTGTTGCTTCAATTTGTAAGATATCTCCACCGAATGCTGTATACGCTAATCCTGTTACAACTCCGATTTGATCTTTTAATTCTTTGCGACCATAATCAACTTTCTCACTGCCTAACCATTTATTAATTTGAGCTTTATTTACTGTAACTGATTTTTTACCATCTTTTAATATTGCAAGTACAGTTTTACGAACTAATGCTGCAATATTTCTCTCTAATTGACGAACACCAGCTTCACGAGTGTAATAGCGAATTAAATATAAAATTGTCTCATCTGAAATTTTAAACTGTGATTTTTTTAATCCATTTTCTTTTAGTTGTTTTGTGATTAAATGTGATTTTGCAATATTTAATTTTTCTAATTCTGTATAACTAGATAAATTAATAATTTCTAAACGATCTCTTAAAGCGGCTGGAATATTCTCTAAATAGTTTGCAGTAGCAATAAACATTACTTTACTTAAATCATATTCTTCTTCTAAATAGTGATCAGAGAATAATGCATTTTGCTCTGGATCTAATACCTCAAGCATTGCACTTGTAGGATCTCCTTTAAAATCAGATGCCATCTTATCAATCTCATCAATTAAGAATACTGGATTTACTACTCCTGCTTTTTTCATTCCTTGAATAATTCTTCCAGGTAAACTTCCTAAATAAGTTCGACGATGTCCACGAATTTCAGACTCATCTTTAACCCCACCTACACTCATCTTCACAAATTTACGACCTAATGCTCTTGCAATCGATTTAGATAATGAAGTTTTTCCTACTCCTGGAGGACCAACTAAACAAATAATTGGTGATTTTAAAGAATTCGTCATTTGTTTTACTGCTAAGTATTCTAAAATTCTTTCTTTAATCTTTTCTAACCCATAATGATCTGCATCTAAGATTTTTGCAGCTAAGTTTAAATCATGAATATCTTCACTTTCTTGCCACCAAGGTAATTTTACTAACCAATCAATATACGTCTTAATTACACCACTCTCTCCACTTGCTTGTGGCAACATTTCATAGCGTTGTAATTCCTCCAATACTTTATTCACGATTTTTTCTGGATAAGGATTTGCTTTTAATTGCTTACGAATTGCATCAGCATCACTACCTTTTTCAGGTACATCTCCTAGTTCCTCTTTAATCGCTCTTAATTTTTCTCTTAAATAGTATTCTTTTTGATTCGCTTCTAAACGTTCTTTTACAACATTAGTAATATCATTATCAATTTCTAATAATTCTTTTTCCACTTCTAATTGAAGTAACATCGTTAATAATTGTTTATTTACATCTGCTATTTCTAAAATAGATTGTTTTAACTCATAAGGGAATGGTAATCTTTGGGCAATTCCATAAACTAAATCTTCAGCACTTACACCCTTAGCAAAAAATTCTACAATTTCATCTGGTAAAAATTGGACTAATGCTTCATTTTGTTCAAACATTTTGGTAATTTTTCCAACTAATACCATTTCTTGATTATCTCCATGATATTTAGCTGAAATCACATTTCCACTACCCATTTGAATTCCATTTTCAATTACGAATTCATCTAATTTAATACGGCGAATCCCTTCTGCACGTAATCGATAAATTGCACCTACTTTTGTAAAACTACGAATATTAATTACAACTGCTGTTTGATATAAATCTTCTTTTTTAGGATTTTCAATTAAAATATCTTTTTGACCTACTAATAAAGCTAAATTATCATGATTCACTCTTGCTTCATGAATTGCTTCAATACTTTCTTTTCTTCCCACTTCCATAATTGTCTGTTGACCTGGGAAAATTGTTACACCTCTAGAACAAATGACTGGTAATTTAACGAACTGTTTTTCCATATTTATTCCTCCTTAATTCATATAAATATTATACCACAAAACTTACTTCAAATGGAAATAATTAGCACTTAAATGGTAAGTGTGCTAAAAAGAAGAAAACTCTATTTTAAAATAGAGTTTTAAGCTTTGTTTTCTTCTCTTAATAATTCTAATGCTTTTCTTAATTTAATTTCGTAAGAAATTGCATCTTTTGGAATTGCATTTTTAATTACTTCTGGAGTTTGTTGGTAAAGTTGAGCTAATTTTTCAACTTCACTATCGTAATCTGCATCGCTTACTTCAATATTTTCTGCTTTTACGATTTCTTCTAAGATTAAACGAGTTCCAACACGTTTTTCAGCTTCACTACTCATTGTAGCTTTAATGCTGTCTAATGTTTGTCCAGATAATTGTTCGTAAAGTTCAATTGTGAATCCTTGTTTTGTAATTCTTTGTTTGAAGTCTTCTAACATTCCTTCTGTTTCTTCTTCAACCATTACAGCTGGAATTTCAAATGTAGCTTTTTCTTTTACAGCAGCTAATACTTCTTCTAAGTATTTATTATCTGTTTCTTCTTGTTTTTGAACACGAATACTTTCTTTTACATGTTTTTTAAAGTCTTCTACTGTCTTCACATCTTCAATTGCTAATTCTTCAATTAATTCATCTGTAATTTCAGGTTTTACTTTTACTTTTACTTCATGAACTGTAACTTTAAATACTACTTCTTTTCCAGCTAATTCTTCTGCTTGGTAATTTTCTGGGAATGTAACTGTAATATCTTTTGTTTCTTCTGGATTCATTCCTACTAATTGCTCTTCAAATCCTGGAATAAATGATCCTGACCCAATTTCTAATGGATAGTTTTCACCTTTTCCACCTTCAAATGCAACTCCATCTTTAAACCCTTCAAAATCAATTACTGCTGTATCTCCATTTTCAACTGCTCTTTCAACTACTTCTAAAGTTGATTGTTCATTAGCAATTTTCTCTAATTCAGCTTCAATTTCTTCGTTTTTAACCATTACTCTAGGTTTTTTAATTTCTAATCCTTTGTAGTCTCCTAATTTAACTTCTGGACGAACTGTACATACGAATTTTAAAGTACACTCTTCTTTAGATAATTTCACAATTTCTAAATCTGGTCTAGCAATTAAATCTAATTTGTGTTCTTCTACTCCAGCTACTAATGCACTCTGTGCTAATGCTTCTACTGACTCTAATAAAACACTTTGTTCACTTACATGTTTTTTAGCCATTGCTGTTGGAACTTTTCCTTTTCTAAATCCTGGTAAGTTCACATTTTTAATTAATTTGTCGAACGCTTTTTCTTGAGCAGATTTCCATGATTTTTCATCTAACTCTACAACTAATTCAACTTTTGATTTTTCTAATTTATTTAATGTTGATTTCATAAAATCCTCCTAATTTCTACATTCTATATAATAACCTATTTTGATACTATTTTGCAAGTATTTATCTTTTCATAAAGTTCATTTTCTTGATACAAACTACACACTTTAAAATAAACTTCATCTAATATTGAATCAATTTCACTTTCTTCATAAGAAAATGGTAAGTTTTCAATCGCTTTTTGACTTAATTCGTCAATACATGCATTTTTTAATGATGGATACTGCATAAAATCTTTTTCAATTTGTTGAAACATTGAAATAATAACTTCATTTTCATTTGGCATTTCGATTTGGTTTGGACTAAACTCAATATCCAACCCATCTTTTTTCATTTTTAACTCTTGATATACTCCCTGATCAATTAAAACTAAAATCAATAATCCTTTTTTTATATTACTTTCTTCACTACATAAAAACTGTTCTACTTCTTCTAATTCATTACGAATATTACAATTTCTTAAGTATTCCATCCCCATTAGAAACTGATCATTATATAATACTTCACTAAGTTTAATCGTTTTTTCATGGCGAGGTAAATTACCTTTTACTTCTTTTTCAAGAACAAGCAATTGTTCTAATATTTCAGCTTCGATATATGGCATTCTTAATTCTTCTTGAATATAGCTATATGCTGATAATGGATCTTTATCTTTTAATTCATTAATTTTATTTAATATTTCTTGATAATAACTCATTTTATTCTCCTTAATTTTGCCATATAAAAACCATCTACTTTATAAGGTAAAATTGTTTTTTGTTCAATCAATTCAAATTCTGAATTTCTTTTTAAAAACGCTTCTATTTGTAATTCATTTTCTTTTTTATTTAAAGTACAAGTTGAATAAACTAATATTCCATTTTCCCTTACTAATTCAGCACTATTATCCAATATTTGTTTTTGAATTACAATAATTTCATCCATATCACTCGGTTGCATATGATATTTAATATCACTTTTTCCTTTTAATACTCCATAACCACTACATACTGCATCAACTAAAACTTTGTCAAATCGATGCTGTGTTTCATAAGTAATTGCATCTGCAACAATTTCTTCAATACAAGTATAACCTAATCTTTCTTTTGCATTTTTAATTAGTTTTACACGATTTTCATATAAATCTAATGCTTTAATTTCAGCTTGATTTTTGGTTAATTCAGCAATGTGTAATGTTTTACTACCAGGAGCAGCACAAATATCAATAATTTTCTCCTTTGGTTGTGGTTCTAAAAATAGTGAAACTTCTTGCGAAGAATAGTCTTGAATACTAATTTTCCCATCTTGATATTCGTTTGTTGTTGCAGCATTTCCTTTACTACAATAAATTCCAAATTCATTTTCTTTAAATAATGAATTCTTTAATATTTCCTCTTTATTAGACTTTAATGGATTAATACGAATATATTGAAATTTTTCTTCTAAATTCCACTCACAAATATTTTTAGTTGTTTCATATCCATATTGTTTATTCCACATTTTAACTAACCATAATGGATGAGAAGTGTTAATACTTAATCGTTCTAATTCATCTTGAATCTCAATTTCACTTTCAATAATCATTTTT
>JBHALC010000022.1:0-5268 GCA_041827565.1 Erysipelotrichaceae bacterium | reverse complement strand
TAATTTATTTTTTGAACCGATAATGAAACTTTTTGGTATTGCCTCTTTTTCAAGGTTAAAAGAATTTGTTGCATAAGTTTTGTTCCAATACCAAATTTATTGATTTTTCATCAAACTTATTATATCAATTTTCCTATATTTTGTCACTATGTAATTAAATTTTTTATAGGTTTTTCTACTTAATACATCTATAATAATTAGAGGTGATAATATGATTTGTAATCGATGTAATAATCACGATGATAGTTATTTCTATAAAGATGAATTCGGAATTTATTGTCGAAAATGTATTATGTTTGGAAGATTTAATGTAACAGATAAACTAAAACCATGCCCATTACCAGCTATTAATAAAAAAATAACCTATCATTTAGATTACAAGTTGAGCAATAAACAACTAGATATTTCACACAAAATAATCCAAACCATTGATAAAAAACAAAATGTGGTTATTCATGCTTGTTGTGGTAGCGGAAAAACTGAAATATTAATTCCTTTAATTACTCATTTAATCAACAAGGGAAAAACAGTTGGTTTTGCTATTCCTAGACGACAAGTTGTACTTGAACTAAAAGAAAGACTAGATAAAGTATTCCCAGATTTAGAAATTATTGCTGTTTGTGGTGATCATACAAGAAAGTTAAAAGGAGATTTAATTATTTGTACTACTCACCAACTTTTTCGATACATTAAAAGCTTTGATGTGCTAATTTTAGATGAAATTGATGCTTTTCCTTTTCATGATAATGAAGTATTAAACCAAATTGCAGTCAATAGTTATAAAGAAAATATTGTGGC
Organism: Erysipelotrichaceae bacterium; assembly: GCA_041827565.1. Classification (GTDB taxonomy): domain Bacteria; phylum Bacillota_I; class Bacilli_A; order Erysipelotrichales; family Erysipelotrichaceae; genus CAMCRE01. The sequence continues at coordinate 4,470 of JBHALC010000022.1, read as the reverse complement.
ACTAAGTGCCACAATGAATCAAACCTTATTTTTTAAAAGTGATTATATAGTATTTCGATTATTTGAAAGATATCATAAAAGAAAATTAATTATCCCAAAATGTATTGTATTGCCATTTTTTATTCAAATGATCTATTTAGTAAGTTTTATTAAAAGAAACAAACATTTAACTATCCTTGTTTTTATTCCAACAATTGAATTATTAAATAAAATTCATTTGTTTTTAAATAAATTTTATCCTTGCTTTAAAATAAGTAGTGAAAGCGAAAATAAAGAAGAAATACTTGAAAATTTAAAAAGAAGTGCTATACGAATTTTATTAACTACTACCATTATGGAAAGAGGAATCACCATTGCAGATGCATGTGTTATTGTCCTTAACAGCGAACATATTGTATTTAATGAAGCAAGTTTAATTCAAATTGCAGGAAGAGTTGATCGAAAACCTATTAGTTATAATGGAACAGTCACATTTCTTTGTGCTAAAAAATCTAAATCGATTAAAAACAGTATTCAAAAATTAAAGGAAATGAACTTATGAGATGTTTATATTGTTGCCAAGAAATTGAAAATACATTAAATTTAGTTCAATTCTTTTTTCCCCATATTCTATGTTCATCTTGTAAATCTAAACTCATCTCTATCAAAAAACATGTTTTAATTCGTAATATAAAAACATTTGTGTTTTTTGAGTATAATGATTTCTTTGAGATGTTAATTAAGCAATATAAAGAAAGTAGTGATACTGCTTTAGCACGCATTTTTAAAAAGGAACTCATTAAATTAAAAAAGAAATATCCAAATCATAAAATTGTTATTCCTGCTAGTAGTGCCAATAAATATTTCCATCCCTTAAAATATTTACTTCAAGACTTCGAAATTATTGAATGTTTTAAGAAAAAGAAAAAATATAAACAAGCATTAAAAAATAAAAAACAACGCCATCAAATCCAAAATAACATCTCATTAGAATTTATTCCTAATGAGATAGAAGTTTTGTTTTTTGATGATGTTGTTACTTCAGGATATACATTACTTACTTGTGTAAATTTACTTGAACAAGCTGGAATTAAGGTTATTCCTATCGTTTTATCATTACATAAAAATCATAGTGAATAACTACATTTCTTCAATACATATTGTCTGATTTGTTGCATCTAAAGTGATGATTGACCCAATCGGTAAACTAAGTACTGGTAAAGTATGTCCAATGTCTACTTGTGCTAAAATTGGAATATTTCTATCCACAAATTCTAATACTAAATCTTCTGGTTGTTTTTTTGTTCCTAAGTCATCATAGAAAGCATGCTTTCCAATAATTAATCCTCCTATTTTATCAAAAATACCACATAATTTTAAATGAGCATAGCTTCTTTCTACTTGCATTGGGTTATCTAATGTATCTTCTAAAGCCAAAATATCACCTGATTTTATTTCCGGGAAATACTCACTTCCATAAGTATACGCAAGTGTTCCTAAATTAGAAATAATTAATCTTCCTGTTACGCTTCCTTTTTGAACTGTTTTCCATTCATTTCGATATAATTTCTTCATTTCACTCTGATTTTCCCAATCAACATGTTCATCAGTATACGCATGAGGTTTAGGAATAATATGTGGTAAAGTTTGTCCTTCAATAAATAATTTAGAAAAATAAGTAAAACTTGCATTAGCTAGTGGGCCTATCTCACCAAATGCACTTGTTAAAGTTGGACCATAAATTGTATGTATTCCTGTTTTTGCATAAATTGCATTTAGTAATGCACTAACATCTGAATATCCAACAATTAATTTTGGGTGATTTTTTAAATATTCATAATCAATATATGGAAGTAATGAATTTGTGTTCATTCCTCCAATACTTGCTAAAATACAATCTACTTTTTTATTATATAATAGTTGATTAAATTCATCTGCTCTTTGCTTTATATCACCACTACGATATCCATCTTGTTGATTCGTTAAATGACCTAATACAATCTCTAATCCTTGTTGTTTCAAAAATTCAATTGCACGATTAAATCGTTGTGGATAATACACGCTAATTGGCATTGATGGTGAAAATATTCCTATCGTTTTTATCATAATAAATAATAAGAAGTGGATTATTCCACTTCTATCTCACTTTCTATTTCTAGTGTTTTTTCTTCTAAAGTTTCAGGTGTTACAATAACTGGTGCTACTCTTCTTGGAGCAGGTTTGATGTTACGAATTACTAATACTAGTGCAATGATATTAAAAACTATTCCTATTACAATTAATGCAATTGAAATCGAAACAACTAATGCGATTGCTGGTAAAATATTTTTATGACTTGAAACGACTAAAGTTGAATATTCAAAAAACTTTTGTACAGCTTCAATACTTAAAATATTAGTAATTCCAGTTAAAACAACTCCATCTACAACTGCATATCCAATCGTAAAGATTGAATAAACTCTAAACATTTTTTCATTACCATTTACTAAAGTAAAAATCGATAAAACTGCTGTTATTATTGCAGGAATAATAATAACATTAATCAATGCAATAGATAACGAACCTACTCTAGGAATTGTAATTAATAAAATCATACTTACTACATAAAGAAGAGTCGCTACTAATGCATATAGCTGTGCTACTCCTTTATGAAAAAAACCATTTGAAAAATCAAAAAATCGTTTCATATTGACCTCCGTTTTTTTCTTAATTATACTAAAAAGTTGCATATACTGCAACTTTTTATATTTTTCCTGTTGACCCTAATCCTTTTTCTCCACGCTCTGTCTCATCTAATGTTTCAACTTGTGTCCAATTATCTAGTAAAATTGGTGTAATTACTAACTGACAGATTCGTTCATTTGGCTTAATTGTTAGTGGAGTTGAACTTAAGTTGCGGATTTTAACGAAAATCTCTCCTCGGTAATCACTATCAATAACCCCAACACAATTAGATAAAATTGCATCATATTTAAATCCTAAGCTACTTCTTTGTATTAGTAATCCAACATATCCATGTGGAATTGCAACTTTCACTCCTGTAGCTAGTTTAGCTGTTTCATTCAGGTTTAAAACTACATCTTCTTCTCCATTATAAAATAAATCTACTCCTGCAGCATATTCACTTTGTCGTTTTGGAGCTTCAAATTTTCCTGTATAAGTAAAATTAATGTTCATTTTGATTTCCTTCCTTTATTAAATATAGTGTTTTATCTAAAACTAATGAAATATTACATGATTTCTCAAACTCATTTTGACAAATTGTAAATGCTATTAAATTAGTTCTATTTTTTTTATTTCTGTAATGATTAATCATTAATTCATAAAAATCATAGAAATCTTGATATTGTGCCTCTTTTGACTCTTGATGTAATTTTATAAATAATAAATCAATTTCTTCTTCATTTTGATATTTATCAAATAATTCATACGCTTTATCTGAATATTGCTTCTCTTCTATTTCTAATTGAATTACACTACATCGAGATAAAATAGTTGGCAATACATTTTCTTTTTGATTACAAGTTAAAATTGCAATTGTATCTGAAATTGGTTCTTCTAAAAATTTCAATAATGAATTTAATGCTGCTATACTTGCATTTTCTACATTTAAGATTGAATAAATTTTTTTATTAAACTTTTCTACTGGTTTTTTATTAAAATAATTTTGTAGTTTAATTACATCTTCTTTTTTTAAATCTGATTCTAAACTTAAATAATCTTGATAATTGTGAGACTGTACTCTTTGAGATTCATCTGTAATATATTCTACTATTTTCATAGGATACTGATTTGCTGTTTCACCAACTAATAAATAAGCATTTGAAAACTGGTTATTTTTTTTAGCAATTTCAAATATTTTTAATAACTTAGTTTGATTTTTCATATTTTTCTAATATTAAATTTAATACATCTTCCACTACTTCTTCTAAAGAACGATTTGCATCAATTACTACAATTCTTTCTTTAAACTTACCACAAATTAACTGATAACCTTGTTTTACTTTTTGGTGAAATTCTTCTTTTTCTAATTCTAAACGATCTAAATGCTCTCTAGCTTCAACTCTTTTTTTTGCTGTCTCTGCATTAATATCAAGAAAAATCGTTAAATCTGGAATTGCATCTTTTATCGCAAATAAGTTTATACTATATACTTCATCAATACCTAATCCACGAGCATACCCTTGATAAGCAAGTGAGCTATCCACAAAACGATCACAAATCACTACTTTTCCTTCTTGTAATGCTGGCTTGATTTTTTGATCAATATGCTGACTACGACTTGCAGCATAAAGTAATGCTTCAGTTGCTGAACTCATTTCACTATTTTCAGAATCTAAAATAATATCCCTAATTTTTTCTGAAATACGAATTCCTCCTGGTTCTCTAGATGAAATAACAGGAATATTTCTTTTTTCTAATTCTTTTGTTATATGATGTACTACTGTTGTTTTACCACTTCCATCACTTCCTTCAATTGATACAAATAAT
>JBHALC010000021.1:0-3215 GCA_041827565.1 Erysipelotrichaceae bacterium | reverse complement strand
CATTATCGATTATTTCACTATTACTTTTCTTTGGGATATCTGCTACAACTTTATCTTTAAGTTTAAATAATTCTGTTGCAGACACAATTAAAAGTCAATTTGTGAATGATGTTGGGGTACGCTTTAAAAAAGGAGAATCTAATTTTAATGAAGTAATTGCAAAAGAAAAATATGGATTAGAATTTAAACATCGCTATGAGTTTAAATCAGTAATTCAAGAAAATTCTTATATTGGTGATGACTATATAGCAGTAAGTGATTTTAATCGAGTAACTAATTCTAATTTATCTTTAGATAAATATGAGTTTGCGATTACTGCTACAGATGGAATTGAAATTCCAGAACAAGCACTTAAACAAGTAAAAACATTAACTCCTGATTTACAAAAAGGGATTCCTCTAAAAACGAATCTAGATTTAGGAAATGGGTATGTAATTGTAAATGATGAATATTATCAAGAATTAAGTTCAGATTCTGAATCGGTATTTTATGCCTTCAATGATCCAGATAAGAGATTTGAAGAAACAGGATTGGGATCACTAGATGAAAATACAATTATGCAAGAAAATAACGGAACAGAAGCATACTATAAATCTGTACTAGTAAAAGCTGTATTTTTATCTCAATTTATGATGGTTGTAGCTGGAATTTATTTATCAAGTGTTTTAGTTTTATCTGGAATTACAATGATTGCAATTCAACAACTATCTTCAGCTAGAGATAATATTGAGAAATACCGTATTGTGAATTATTTAGGAGCTGGAAATAATAGTATTAAGCGTTCGGTATTATTCCAAGTAGGAATATACTTTATTGTCCCGATTGCATTTGGTATTTTAAATAGTACGGTTGGTATGCAATTTATTGCAAATGGATTCTTAAAAGTTTCAAAAATCAATTTAATGGATTATGTATTACCAATTTATGCTGTAATTATCTTAGGTTATTTAATTTATGGATATATTACATATCGAGCATATTATAAAGTAGTGAATCGTAGTCAAAGACAGGACAGAATTTAATTCTGTCTTTTTTAATTTTTGGTATTAAGTTGTTATGAAACATAATTAATCTTTCTGTTTTTTTTCTCCCTATGTATTAATACATTATAAACTCATTAAAATTTAGTTATAGAGCAAATAAAGTATTTATTTTAGTAGTTAGGTGTTTACTTTTTTTGATTAGTGTGGTATTATTTTTGTGTTAGAATGGAGGGATTTTATGGACGTACTCTATATTGATAGCCAACGATTTGGATATGATTATGTAAAAATTTCGGATAATCAAGGAGTGGTATATCAAGGAAGATGTGGAACTATTCCATTAAAATCAGAAGATGAGTATATTGAAGTAGAAATTCGTAATCAAAATTATGAGCGTGAAAAAGAGAATAAAGATCAGTTTAAACGCATATTACATTTACTTTCGATGATTGTAGTTGGACTATTTCATGGATATGAGACACAAGGATTAGGAAGACCATATTATTTTAAAATTAAAGTAAGAAGACAATTATTTATGCAATTACATTATGATGATGTGTTTACGCATTATTTTACAAGTAATGTGGATATTATCCAACAAAGAATAAAAGATAAGGACTATATTTTATTTTGGATTTTTAGTTATATTTTACCATTACAAATTATTACAATTATTTTAATTGTGAGTGCCTTATTAACATTAAAAACAGCAATTGTGGCTATATTAATTGGAATTATTGCTGTTGTAAGTCAATTGCATATTTTATATCGTTTATATGAAGAATTAAAGTAGCCTATAAGTGCTACTTTTTCTTTTTACTCCAAAAAAAGGGAGGAATCGTTGAAAAAAACTAAAAAAATGATAAAAAAAACAACATTTCTTTTTTTAAAAGGTATATAATATAAGTAGGAGGATTATTTATGAAAATTCAAAGTACGCGTGTTTGGGTTGCTTCACAATTTATAAAAGCAATCGTTGAATTTGATAATGGAAAAATCACACATATTCATCCTTATGGAAGTCAGGAAGTAGATGTTGATTATGGTGATCAAAGAATTTTACCAGGATTTATTGATGTGCATACACATGGAGCATATGGATTTGATACAAATGATGCTGAAGAAGCTGGATTAAGAAATTGGAGTAAAAATGTAGTTGAAGAAGGAGTAACTGCATTTTGTCCTACAACAATTACACAAAGTGTTGATGTCTTAACAAAAGCGGTAGCAAATGTTGCTAAAGTTTATGAAGAAGGATATGAAGGAGCTGAAATTGTGGGGATTCATTTTGAGGGTCCTTACTTAAATGTGAAATATAAAGGTGCTCAACCAGAAGAGTTTATTATTCCACCAACAGTAGAACAGTTCCAACATTACCAAAATGCTGCTAAAGGATTAATTAAATTAATTACAATGGCACCAGAAAATGATCCAAATTTTGCATTGACTCGTTACTTAGCAAATAATGGAGTAGCAGTTACAATTGGACACTCTGCATGTACATTTGAACAAGCAACATTTGCAGTAGCGAATGGGGCGAAATCATTTACTCATGTTTTTAATGGGATGTCACCATTCCATCATCGTGAACCAAATTTAATTGGTAGTGCATTTAGGTTTAGAGATACTTATGGAGAAATTATTGCAGATGGAGTTCACTCACACTTAGATAATGTGAATACATTATTTACTGCTAAAGGTAAAGATAAAGTTGTAATGATTACAGATAGTATGTTAGCGAAAGGATGTCCAGTAGGTAAATATATTTTTGGTGGACAAGAAGTAGAAATGTATCCTGATGGAAGTGTGCACTTAGCAGATGGTGGATTAGCAGGAAGTACAGCTAAAATGAACATTTGCTTAAGAAATGTAATTGAAAAAGCATTAATTCCAGTAGAGTACGCAATTGATGCATGTACAATTAATCCAGCTAAATTAATTAATGTTGATGATCGTAAAGGAAGATTAACAGTAGGGTATGATGCAGATATTGTTGTATTGGATGATGAATATAATGTAACCCAAACATACTGTCGAGGAATACCATGTCTTACAAAATAGAAAATGAATTTTTAATTGTTGAGTTTAGTTTAAAAGGTGGCGAAATTACACGTTTTTATGATAAGAAAAAAGAACAAGAAATGGTATGGAAAAATAAACCTGAAATATGGAAATACCAAACACCATTCTTATTTCCTAAAATAGGATCTTTAAATCCAAACTATTATTATG
>JBHALC010000020.1:0-4444 GCA_041827565.1 Erysipelotrichaceae bacterium | reverse complement strand
TTCATCTTCATGACTACTTTGTAGAATTACATCATTTTTAAGACGAATCACTGCATCTGCAATGACCATACTTGCTAGCTCTCCACCCGTTAAAATATAATCTCCGATACTTAACTCTTCATCAATATAATAACGAATACGATGATCAATCCCCTCATAATGACCACAAATTAAAATTAAATGATTCACTTTTTTTAATTCATGTGCTTTTTTTTGATTAAATGTTTCACCAATTGGACCTAATAAAACTACATGCGAATTTTCTGTTTTTATCGATTTCAAACAATCTACAATTGGTTGAACCATAAGTAACATTCCCTGTCCACCACCATAAATTGTATCATCAACCTTATTATGTTTATTATCTGTAAAATTTCTAAAATCTAATACTTCAATTTCAACTTTTTCTTTTTCAATTGCCCTTTTAATGATAGAAGTATTTAAAAATCCATCATACATTGAAGGAAATAAACTTAATATACTTATTTTCATCTCATTCCCTCAATCAATTCAACTTGAATCACTTTATTTTGAATATCAACTTCTTTAACAAACGCCTCAACAAAAGGAATCATAATACGGTCTTTAGATACCACTAGAATTTGTTGGGCTGGATAATCCAATACCTCAACTACATCTCCGATGTATTGAGGTGCAAATACTTTACAACCAACTAATTCATGAAAGTAGTATTCATCTTCATCTAATTCATGAATTTCTTCCTTCTTAACAAATAAATCACAAGATTTAAATTTTTCAATTTTATTAATATGATCATAACCTTCAAAAATTGCATAAATCAAATCCTTATGTAATCTTGTTTTAATTACGGTTAAAGGTACATATTCATTTTCAAATAAGACATAAATTGTATTTCCTTTTTTAAAACGCTCTTCATAAAAATCAGTATAGCTTTTTATCTTTACCTCACCTTTTAACGCATGCGTATTAACCAATTTTCCTATTTTAATCATAATTTACCTCCTAAACCACTATTATTATATCATATTTTAAATATTGATGTTTAATGAAATGGGCTAATTTTTATCACAAATTTGTAATAAAAAAGAATCTAGCTTTACATAAAGCTAAATCCCTTTGTTTGACTATCTATCTCTATACTACAACGACTCTGTTCTCCAAAACATTCTTGGATAAATTGTTGGTAGTAGTTCAGTAATCTTCTGTTTTCTTCTAACTTTTCTTTTAATTGTTGTATCGATTTTGATTTCATTTGTTTTTCTTCGATACTCTCTATCACATAATTAATTTCTACTTTTAATTTTTCAACTCTTTTTTCAACTTCTTTTTGTGCTAAAATTATCTCCTTTAATTCCAACCCATCATAAATCGCTTCTTCTATCATCGTCTTTAAATCCGGATATAACCTCTCCATCCCTTCCTTTAATTTACGATACTGATTCCGATTCTCTCTTATCCCTTCTCGATACTGTTCCATCTCTTGCTTTACTTGCTCAACTTCACTTAAAAAATCATAAGAATATAAATTCTCTACTCTTCCCCAATACACATAACTCGTAACATCTTGAATAAAACTTTCACCATTAATCCATATTTCTTCTTTTTGGCTCACTTTATTTTGTAGTAATACATCAAAAGTTTGTTCGATTTCCTTCATACTCCTTTGTATCGCTTTGATTTCTTCATCCCATCGTTGAAATTCTTGTTCCAATTGATTCCAACTCACTTCATATCTTCTTCGAATTGAATCATAGTAATACTCTGCATTTTTTTCTACTTGTCGATCTAATGCTTGAATAACATCTTTTCGATCTACTAGAATCTCTTCTCGTTTTAAATACGCTTCATAGTTTCTAGGAACGCTACTTGTTGTTGCTTCTTTCCACTCTCCGGTTTCAATCGCTTTTTTTATCCACTCGTCTTTTTCTTTAAAATGAATTGCCAATGCTTGAATATAGTTGATGCTACTTTCTAAACTTTTTTGAATTTCCAATCCATTTCTTTCAATCGTGTTTAAAACCATTTCTAATGCCTCTACTATTCCATCTTTCTTTAGACTTCGATTTCCTTCTCCTTTAAACACTACTTCACTTTCGGATAAAATCTGTTGAGTAGCATAATCGATTCTTTCCCATACTCGAACTTGTGTCGGTTCTCCCCAATATTGAGATGCCGACACTTTCTCTTGATGAATATGCTGTACTAAAGGTAGTATTGATTGACTAAATTGATATAATTTTCTTTCATAATATCCATATTGAAACGGCCTTCGATTCTCATATAAATTAGGATAGTATTTTAATCTTTGCGATTGAGATAAATAAGCATATTTCGATTCCTTTTGAATAAGTTTTCCAATTGACCCATTTAAATAAGTTAAAAACTTTGAAAATCCAATACTTGAAAACTTTTCTTTTAACTTATTTTTCATTCTTTGATTTCGAATTTCAAATTGATTTTTTAAATGATGATTTCGTTCTATGCAAAGTTTAGTAAGAGTTAGAATCTCACTCATCTCCACTTCCATTCGATTCTTTAGATTTTGGGATAAATTCTGTAATACTTCTATATTGATTATAATATTTTCTTTTGATTCTTTTGAAATTGAATAATCATTGAATAAACTTTTAAACTGTGCTACATACTTTGATTGAACATCGATAATACCATCTTGATTGATATCTAAATCCTTTAAATCTTGATTTAAAAAATAAAGTGATTCTTTTGCAGTTAATTCTAATAATGCTTCTTTATTTTTTAAAAAGTCAGGTAATAAATGCCATCCTGTATTCTCTAACACCAATTCTTCTCCCACATACTTTCCACTCACCACATCTGCAATGTTATTTAATACATCCAATTGAGCTTGAATACGAAGTACACGACCAGTATATTTTTCAATTTTCTCATCGATTTTTAATTTTTGGGAGGGATTGGTTCCACTTATATATAAGGGGGCTGCATTATATACAATCACTTTTTCTACATTATATTCAATCGCAACTCGTTGGGCAATTCCCCCTCCTTGTGAATGTCCTGTTAATACGATATTATTTCCATATTTAGTACGGATGAGTTGGTAAAAATGATATGCAGGTTCACAGTGATTATATAGACCTAATCCTGTTCCAAGTAAATTATTCCCCCAGTCTTTCATTCCTTCAAGAAGTGTAGCACCATTACTTCCAGTAAACCCAATAATCACTTCTCCACTACTCTCATCTTTAAACGCAACTCCACTTACTCCGATTGGAGAATAAAAACTATCCAAATAGGTTAGGTCTTGTGAGAGAGTTTTTGATTCATATTTTTTGTTATCTACAATATCATTAATTTCATTGCATAGTACATTATCAGGTATCAATGAATTGTTAAGTCGATATGTTTCTACATCATAGGAAAAACTTGAAACTTCTATATATTTGCTCATTTTTTCACCTTAATAAAATATTCGGATATTTTAAAAATAGAAGTTTCATCTGATAAACTTACAGAAAAATCATCTGTACTTAATATGAATAAAACAAAATACTTTTTTGAAACATCTAAGTTATATTTATTTAGAATTTCATTTGGAAGATAATAACTAATACTATGATGATTATTTACCCACGCTCCATGTTTTAATTTAAATTCATAATCTTTAACTTTTTCATAGTCAATATGCTCAAAAAGAAATGTAATTGGAGTGCTTGGTTTTTCTTTATTTTCTACATAATGTATCTTCCCTTCGCGATATTCTATTTTTTCGGTATACACTGATTCAAATTCTGTTTTTAATATTTTCTTTTCTAATATTCCTTCCAATGTATTAGCTACTCTCTTATTAAATTGATAAATATATTTAACAGTATCTCCATTTTCTTCTTTTAAAGTATAATGAATAAACTCCGTATCCTCTCCAATTTTGTCAAAAATATCCTCCACATTTTTAGTAGGATAAATCTTGGCTAATGGTTTAAAATGTTTATCTAGGTAATCACTATTCCTTTTCTTTTCTAACATGCTACAGCCCCCTAATACAAATAAACTCATTACTAATACTATTTTAATGATCTTTTTCATTTTATCCTCCTATTTTATAAAGTCACTAACTTCACAAATTGGTAATCTTCTTCTGTAATAATATACCCTTCATCTTGTTTTAAACTCGGTAAATTTGAAATATATCCATAATTCATAATTTGTTGGTCATTGATTTTCATTCCTACATAAATTTGGTTTACTTGTTGTCTAACTAAAGAAGCTACCTCATCATAGGAGGAGCTAACATCTTGATGTTGTACTACAAATATTGGAGTAATTCCATATTCTGGTGCTTTTATAATAAATTTCTCTATTTCCTCTTTAGTAAAACTATTAAATATTTTTAAATCATTAATCACAATGACCCATTTTCTATAAATTTTATTTTTTTCAATGCGCTCTTTTATATTGGTAAAGGCTGATTTTAAAACACTTT